>JBCCFQ010000241.1:0-5946 GCA_039029655.1 Pseudomonadota bacterium
AATATTGATCATCGAAAGTCTTGATTTTGCCATGTTAGGTAATGGAGTGATCAAATATGTCTATATATACTAATTTTGGGTCGGAGATCACGAATCTGTAAGAATTTTTTCGATCTAATCAGCCGTTTTGCTGAAATCGGTTTGCTCCTTCTATTCCGGGAACAAGATAAGAAAATTAGAGACCCTGCTTGCTCACGCTTTGGAGACTGGTTGCACCGGCGTGCAGACTGGAGGTGGCATTGGATCAAACCATGTTGTGGCAACGTCAGTACACGCGAAGCGCTCGGGACTTCGATGTCAGGCTATTCTGGTGCCTCAGCCAAACTCCCGCAGTGTGGGCCAAAATCTTAGATGGACCTTGCACAGCGGTACCAAGGTGTTTCTTTGTCCCGACCATAAGCAGTATCGACAAACTCAAGCCCACGCCATGGATCACTACCAAAGAAAATTTGGATCAGAACCTTCTCTTATACTGATGGGAGGATCTTCCCCCATGGGCACGGTGGGTTTCGTGTCTGCAGCACTTGAGCTCGCTGAGCAAATTCGAGAAGGAGTTTGCCCAAAGCCGGATTTCATCTATTTACCGCTCGGTACGATGGGGACCGCTGTGGGTTTGACTTTAGGCTTCGCTCTAATCAACCTGGACATTAACGTGGTACCCATTCGGGTTGTATCCAAATCTATTGCTCGGGGATCGCGTTTTTCCTCCCTATTCACCCAAACCAATGCCTTGCTCAATCAACTAAATCCAAGTATCCCCATACTGAGCCCTCCCACACCACCCATCAGGGATGGCTGGTTTGGATCTGGCTACGGTGAATTCACTGCAGAGGGTCAGGCAGCAGTTCGGCTGTTTAAGCCGCTTGGCATAGGTTTAGAGGGTACATATACCGGAAAGACCGTCGCAGCTATGTTGAGCGACATGTCAAGTGGGACAACCGCCGGCAAAACTGTCATGTATTGGATGACATACAACAGGGTCGCAGCCCCAAATACTTTGGATACCGTCCAGCTACCAGACGAACTAGAAGAGTTGGTTAACCGACCTTTTCAGCCGCTTGATCAATAGATTTTGGCGTGCGTTCGGTTAGCAAGGAAGCTTGATCCAGAACTATGATGGTTCGACCGTCATCCACAATCAGTCCTTGCTCAACCAAAATCTTAAGCACTCGCCCGACCATCTCTCGGGTACAGCCCACGAGTCGCCCTAGCTGTGAGCGGGTAACCTTGACAGCCATCCCGTTCTCTACCGCAGTAGCATCAGGTTCCCTAGCTAGATTGGCCAATTCGTGCGCGACTCGACCAGCAACATCCAAGAATGCCAAATCACCGAGTTTTTGATTCGTTCGGGTCAATCGATTGGCTAGCTGAACCGCCAATTCCACGACCAGCTCTTGGTTTTCGTCGATCAAGCGCTCAAACCGCGTATAGGTCATTTCAGCAACTTCACAGCGTGTCCGAGTTCGAACCCAAGCGGTTCTGTTCAATTCTTGATAGAAAAAACCCATCTCACCAAAGAAGTGTCCGGCATTGAGGTAGGCCAACACAATTTCCTTGCCATCCTCATCTTCGATCATGACTTCAACGGATCCCTTGACCAAATAAAACAAGCTGTCGGATTGATCACCCGCATGAATGAGCAATCTTCTTGCCGGAACAGTGCGAACCTTGCAATAGCTGACAAAACTCTTAATGGCCGGAACTTCAATTCGAGATTTGGAGGGACTTTGCATTTTCTAAAAACGCCTACAAGCTGGTAACTGTGTCACAGTGTAGGATTCCAGCCCCCAAATTCACACGACGCACGTCACAGTCTGCAAAAAGGAAACGCGGCAAAAATCGTAGCAAATTCCGAATGTTAAGCTAGCGAACCGATTTCTGAAAAAAACCTCGGCAAAACGCCTCGCCGATATGCCGAAATTCTTTCCTGGCTCGTATAATAGGCCAATGAAGCCTATATACTTTCCAATATTGTTAGCACTGGCACTGACGGCGTGCGAGTCCTCCCAATCCGAAACACCCGCGGCAGATGCCAGCGCAAAACACCAACTTCATCGTTTGAATAAGTCGGACCTCAGAATTGAAACCCAAGACGGTCTGCATCATTTTCGGGTTTACATGGTCACAACGGCCGACGAAATGCGGTTGGGCCTTATGCATGTTTCCGAGCTACCGAAGGACGCCGGAATGCTGTTTGCCTATGGCCGAAACCGACAAGCCTCCATGTGGATGAAAAATACGCTGAGACCGCTGGATATTTTGTTCATCAAAAGAGATGGCACCATCGCGAATATTCATAAGAATGCTTCCCCCCTGTCGCTAGACTCACGCCCATCCGATGGCCTAGTATTCGCTGCGCTTGAAATAAACGGTGGTCTTGCCGATAAGCTAGGTATCTCCCCTGGGGACCGAATCTCTCACACAATATTTAAGTAACAATAAGGAGCCGCAATGTCTCAAAGGTTTGTCGACGCCAGTGTCGCACCAGAAGGCATACTAGAAATTCTGTCCAAGCAAGAGGTCCAAAAACTCTTGGATGTCAGCAATGAAGGTCTTTACGGACTATTCCGAAGATGCTGTCTTGCGGTTCTAAATTGTGGCGCGGAAACCGACAACGCCAAGGAAATCTTTCAAACCTACCGAAATTTCGATGTCGATCTCGTACATCGGGACCGCGGCATAAAGTTGGTTTTGAGGAACGCCCCGGAAATTGCCTTTGTTGATGGGGTGATGATCCAAGGCATCAGGGAACATCTGTTTGCAGTGTTGCGGGACGTCATCTACACGAGCAACGAAATAATCGAAAATGATCAGTTTGACCTAGCTGAACCCACCAGCATCACCGATGCTGTGTTTCATATCCTCAGAAATGGGGAAGTGCTCACACCTCAAGCCGACCCCAACTTGGTGGTTTGTTGGGGAGGCCATTCAATTGGACGAGTCGAGTACGACTATACCAAAAAGGTGGGTTATGAGTTGGGCTTGCGTGGGCTGAACGTGTGCACTGGATGCGGACCCGGCGCTATGAAAGGACCCATGAAAGGTGCAAACATCGGTCATGCCAAACAGAGAAAAAGAAACGGGCGCTATATTGGCATCACAGAGCCCGGAATCATTGCCGCTGAATCACCGAATCCTATTGTGAACTCTCTCGTCATCATGCCCGATATCGAAAAGCGTCTTGAGGCGTTCGTGAGAACAGGGCATGGCATCATAGTTTTTCCTGGCGGTGTTGGAACTGCGGAGGAAATCTTGTACTTACTGGGCATATTGCTAAATCCCGAAAACTCCGAAATCCCTTTCCCGCTCGTGTTTACTGGCCCTGCATCAGCCAAAGACTACTTTCAACAGATAGACGACTTCATTGCTTCGACACTCGGGCCACAAGCCCAAGAATTGTACAAAATCATTGTCGACGACCCAGCGGCTGTCGCACGAGAAATGTACTCCGGCTTAAAAAACGTGCGAGACCACCGAGTCGACACCAAGGACGCTTTCTATTTCAACTGGATGTTAAGAATTGAACCGGACTTTCAGCAACCATTTGTTCCAACTCATGACAATATGGGCACTTTGGAAATCAGCAAAGACCTACCTAGTCACTTGTTGGCAGCAAACTTGCGTAGAGCATTTTCTGGAATCGTCGCAGGAAACGTCAAAGAAGACGGCATCGCCGCTATAGAGGCCAACGGACCTTTCGAGATTCGTGGGGACAAAGTCATGATGAAAAAACTCGATGCGTTACTGGCGGCATTTGTCAAAGATCAAAGAATGAAGCTTGACGGAAAAACCTACGAACCCGTCTATAGAGTGATTACCTGAAGCTTAAGACTTCTTGTCTTCACCACCGCCGAACAATCTCTCTAACTCCGAGAGCGACTCTTTCGCTTGCTCACGGCGGTTTGGCCTTTTTTCATTCTGTGACGCTTCGGGTGCATCTCCAAACAGCGACTGCAACTCTTCGAGGGCAGAATCTCCAGCTGCTGCCCTGTCATTGGAAAAAGCCAGAGGGTTAGGTCGAAACAAATTGCAAAAGTTGGCTTGGTCTTTGTACTCCACGTAATCTGAGTCATCATCCCTACATTGACCCGGGTGATCCACGCTAAACTTGGTACACATAAAACAAGTTCTCAAGTCAGCCTCGCAAGCTCGGCATTTGGCGAAACGAGATATGGGAAGTGGCTCGTCTTCTAGGGATTCACCGCAATTCCAACAAACCAACTTCAGTTTTGACAATTCACTTCTCCTCAGCCCTCCCGCTACAAGTGCTTTATCATTACCGTTGCCGAGTCGGGACACAACTCGGAAAACTGTGCCGTTTTCTTAACTGTATCAGGAACTGATGAACGATCCACTATTGCGAAGTTGTGTTTCTCAAAATACGTCGCTGCATCAGTAGTCAGAAGATACAGAACATCAAGCCCCAGACTTAAGGCTCTGCTTTCCAATTCCCTAACGATAACAGTTGCGAGCCCGGACCGACGAAAGTCTGGGTGCACCGCAACGGAACGCAGTAATCCAGCACCGTTTAAGACTTCGAGACCCCCAAGTGCGACCAGTTGGCCAGATTGATGTACACCAATGAAGTGCTTTAACAAAATCTCAGACAGATCATCCGTGGGTAGGTGACTACAGCCTAGTAACTTTGAAGCCTCAGACAGGGTGGGCGACACAAATTCTCTATTCATTGGTCACAATCCTAATTTGATTCAACACGAGTCAATGAAATAGTAGCCAATTTCTTACTGTTGCGAACTGGTCAGAATAACAGGAAAACGGGCCGAAACCGCGAAACGACAATGAAGTCAAATGAACTCAGGAATGGTTTTTGATCTTAGGGAACCTGGAGCGCCCCTCACTACTTTGTCTAGTGAAGCAACTGCCAATGGATAAGGGTCACTTCACTAGAGTCAATTTCTAGGTTTTGCGCCAGAATGTCTTTGATCTCATCGGCCAATAGATCATTCTTTATTCCACTAGCTAACTCCACCACACCAACGTACTCGCGACCGGTATGGTAAGCACCTTCCTTCAAAACAAAACTCGTATGGTATTTAGCGCCCATGTAAAAAAATCTACCTAGCCGCGGAGCAAACAGACGTGAGCCAGTTCACATAATGGATTAGTGATTGATCAAATCTGGTGGTCTAACAGTGGAAATGAGACGTAATACGAAAAATTAGTTGTTCTAGTGCAACCTATCCCAGTGCAGAATCTGCACCTCATCCTCGTCGACATCTAAGCCCTCAGCAAGCATGCGCTCGATTTCTTTGTTGTCAAAAGGATGAAAAACCGGTCGGTCGACTTCAACAATGCCAGAACAATGCTTGTAGTCATCGTCGGATGCTTCCTGAAGAAGGAAACTCGCATAGTATTTTATGGACATACGCAAAATGCTAGCGCTAACGCGCTCACGCTTCTGTGAACAAACACCCAGATTGAAAATCAGGGCTTTTGATCTTCGAGAATTTGGTCGACGCTTTGAACAGCCAACGGATGGTACCCATCCCTGGCCTTTTCGTAGATTACACGCGCGGTTTCCTTACCAGCTTCGGATTCCGCAAGTGCTCTATAGAGTGGCAAAATCAATTTTCTACGCCCAATCCTGACTAAGTAGTCTTCTAGGCCTGAGAGCCCGGCGTCATACTGTTTCCTTATTGACCACAATAGCCAAACGTGTCGGATTTCATCGTTGCTGGACAGGCTGAGTTGGAAACGCTCATCCAGTACACCCATTTGCTCAATACTCAGATCGTCAGGCAATCCGTTCAAGAAGTGCAGCCATTCATGAACCGTCCACTCGGAAGTTTGAAGACTGTCTGCTGCACCATCAAGCCAACCATCCCTCATCTCGTCGACAATAGTAAACGCATCGGACTTGGGCGCCGGCGCACTCGCCGGCAACCCGGGCTCAAACACCCAAGATTCCAAGTCCGGCTTCGGCAA
>JBCCFQ010000242.1:0-5929 GCA_039029655.1 Pseudomonadota bacterium
CCGTTGAAGTTGTTTATCCTTCGCGGTCTGCCGATCCGGTCGATACGGCGGCACTATTGCCTGCGTTCAACGGGTGGGTAGAGCTACCCTCGTATTTGAATCCCGTAATCATTGGCGGCGTGGCAAGTCTGATCACTGTTTTGACCGTTTCTAGTAATTCCTTTGTGACTAAGCAAGAGCGTAGCTATCTTGAGCGTTTGCATCTGACTCCAAGTGAGGAGAGAGATGCCGGCAAGACAAAAACCAGTGTTTTGATCGCTAGTGTGTTGGTTGTCAACGGAGTGACCATGCCGATCCTGCTGCTTAAGTTTTATGTCTTTCCCTATCAAACGGCGACGGGTACCTTGACTAAAAGCGGCACTTTAGACTGGGCCACAGGAGAGGTCGTATTGGCTTTGAGTTGGGTTATTGTGTTTGTGGGACTAGGTTTGTGGGCGGTGGGGGTGATTCAAAAAGGGTACAAGCAAGAGCAATAAGTCTATTCCAATCCAGGCGTCTCATTCCTATGCTTGGGTTGATAAAACGGCTTGCTTTGGGCATGGCACTTTGCCCAGGTGGTATGCCATTTCAACTCTCGTTTGTAATCAATCTGCGTCCAAAGATCTGAAGGTCTTTTACCGTTGGTGTACTCAATTTCTGCCAGCGCTAGATTTGCCTTTAGTATTGGCGACCAAGTGGTACATTTGACCTCGCCACAGCGTTTGCCTTTTTTGCCATTGTAAATAAACGATTCGCCTACAGGCTTGTTGCCCTCCACAACGAGTTTCTCAAGCTTTCTTTTCAAGGGTCGCTGCTTTTCTGCTGCCAGGGCGGCCTGTCCAGTAAAATGGCCCTTGTTTAGGTCCACTAACCAGTCCAGCCCTACCTCATAGGGAGAGCGACTATATCCGTCACGAATCGTTGACTCGGCAGTGTTGAAGTCGAATCCGGGCATTATGAACCCGGCTTCTATTCTGACCATTTCCAACGCGGTTAGACCCATGGGTTGTACGTCGTAGAGATGGGTTACGCCGAAAATCGCATCCCAGATCTCTGCGCCATCCTTAGGATCCATCCATAATTCGTAACCTAGGTCACCTGTGTATCCTGTACGTGAGATACTGACCTTAATCTCGCCCAAGAGAAAATCGGCAACATCAAAGGGTTTGAGTTTCTCTACGCCTGAAAATCCGGTTGCCGTAAGGACGGCATAGGAAGTAGGCCCTTGTACCGCTAAAGCCGCCACGTCGTGAGTTTCCACCTGTACATCCACATCGAACCCAGAAGCGGAAATCAACAACCAATCGAGTTGGTGATGTTGCGAGCAAAGACGATACTGATCGTCTGAGAATTGGAACAGCGTGCCATCGTCAATAATCTTGCCATCGTCGTCACACCAAGCCACATAGGTAACGCGGCCAGGTCTCAGCTTCTCGATGTTGCGAGTCACCAATCGATTGAGAAATAGACGAGAGTCTGGGCCGGTGACTTGGTACTTTTCCATGGGCGTCATGTCCAGAACTGAACAACCGCTTCTAACCGCGAAGTACTCGCGCGATAGTTTGTCTAGAATCCTAGGCACCTTGTAGCCATTCCATGACATCCATTCTTCGGTAGCGGACCTCTCGCGCAGGCGATCGTGGAAGGGTGTGCGTGATAAAGCTTGTCGGAAGTGGTCTTTGAGAATTCTCATGAGCGTGTTTTTAAGAGTCGTTTTGCCGCATTGTAGCCTGGTAAGCCTGTTACGTTGCCACCAGGGTGGCATCCAGCCCCGCAAAGAAATAAGCCATGGACGGGGGTGTCATATTGGGCGGCGCCATACAATGGCCGCATCATGAAAGACTGATGTAATGTCAATTCACCATGATGCCAATGACCTTGAACCGCGTGATAGCGTTGTTCGATGTCCTTAGGCGTAAGCAACCTATGCTTTACGATGAGGGATTCAAGCTTTGGACAAAATTCACTGATTTTCGCTATTGTCTTTTTAACCAGCGCTTCCCGTTCCGGTTCTCCCGCGAAACGGTAGGGTACAAAAGCAACATTCACGGCCATCATGTTGGCACCGGGCGGTGCAAGCCCAGGATTATGAGTGGTGGGCAACGTCACTTCGATCACCGGCGCCTCAGAGCACTCACCATACTTGGAATGGTTGTAGGCCCTTTCTATGTATTGCATTGTCGGTGCAATAAGCAGTTTGCCCTTTAGTTGAGAATCATTGAGACCGGGGAATTCCGGTTGCCCACGAAGTGCAAAGTACATTTTCGCCACCACGCCTTGGCCGCGAATCTGTGAGACACGGTGCGCGAACATGGCGTCAAGGCTTGGAGCACCCACAAGCCTAAGAAGGGTTGTCCTTGGATCGACGTTGGACACAACGGTTTTCGCTTGAAGGGCTTCGCCATTGGCGAGCTCTATTCCCGCTACTTTGGAATCTTGGGTCAGGATGCGCTTCACTTCAGCGTTGAGGTGTACGGTGACGCCGAGACTATCTGCGGCTTTGAGTAGCGCCGTGGAAACACTGGTGGATACATCGCAGTACTGATGGAGTGGCCCGTTCAATTCGCCCCCCAGTCTTTGTAGCCAAGTCATGACCGTTCCAGGGGAGCGTGGGCCCATGGCGCTACCCAAGACCGCATCCCAAGCAATCGCAGCCTTGAGTTGCTCGTTGCTTAGAGAGTCATTGAGAACGTCATAAATGTTACTACCCGCCACGCGAAGCAACTCGTACATGGACTCACGACCCAAGCCAAACCGAGCGTTCCATCCCAACTTGCCCAACAGAAACTTATCTGACCAGTCCATGTTCTTTAGACGTGGCGGTTTATTGCAAAAAATGGGCTCAAGCTTCTTGGCATATTCCCGATAGTCAGCTTTGAGTTGTTTGAAGCGGTTAGCTTCATCTTCAGGGATATTGTTGGATAGAACCTCCTTTTCGCTTATGACTAGGTGATCACCATTGTCTGCCAGAGAGATTGTATCGATGGCTGGACCGGGCTGATACCCATGTTCACGGAGATTCAAATCACGGACGATGGAGCTTCTCAGTGGGTAGCCAACCGTGGCCAATCCGGCGGTTTCGTAACCATCACCGAGATCATAAGGTGCAGTCATTCCGCCAACACTGTTGTTGGCTTCAAAGCAATGCACGTTCAGTCCTGCTTTGGCTAAGTATCCAGCACAAACCAAACCGTTGTGGCCGCAACCGATGACGATGACATCGATACCCTTAGTCATCGCTAAACTCCACGGGGGTTGTGTCTGGTTTTCTAAGGTCGCCCAAGATTTCTCGGGCTGCGTTGGCACCTGGAGCCCCCATGACGCCGCCTCCTGGGTGGGTCGACGAACCACATAGATACATGCCCTTCACAGGTCCGCGGTATTGAGCTAGGCCAGGAAATGGGCGATTGAACAGTAGTTGATCAAACGTCAGTTCCCCCTGAAAGATGTTTCCCTCAGTGAGGCCCACTTCTTTTTCCAACTCATTTGGGGTTCGTATCTCTGCGTGAAGTAGAAGGTCCTTAAAGTCAGGACTGTACTGGGCAATCTGGTCCAATACGGTCTGCCCAAACTGTTTTCGTTTGTCATCTGTCCAGCCACCTTCCGGATTGACCGGGCAATATTGGACAAACACACTCATCATGTGTTTCCCAGGTGGTGCCAGGCTTGGGTCATACTGACTGGGGATTAAAGCATCGCAGTATGGATCCCTAGACCAGCGATCATCCTTCCAGTCGTCGTAAGCACGTTCCAGACGTTCCAGGGAGTCGGAAAAATGCATGTGCCCTAGGGTTAGGGGTGATCCCGGGGGCAATGCAGGGAAACTAGGCATTCCATCTAGGGCAATATTCAGCTTGCCAGAGGAACCGCGAATCTTAAACTGTCTTGCGCGAGTCAATAGGGAAGGAGGGACATCATTCTTTTCCATAATTGTTGTGAATGTGCGCTTGGCATCTAGGTTGGAAACGACCACTTTTGCAGAGATTTTTTCCCCAGACGCTAACTCAATGCCGGTGACTTTTTTTCCGGCGACGGAGATTTTTGTGACCTCGGATTCAACTCTTATTTCACCACCGTAAGAACGAAACGCTGATGCCAGCGCACCGGAGACAGCCCCCATGCCTCCACGGGCAAATCCCCATGAACCCACATTCCCATCCACATCCCCCATGGCGTGGTGAAGCAGGACGTAGGCCGTCCCAGGAGAGTAAACACCAAGGCCTGTTCCAATGATGCTGCCGCCTGAATAGTGAGCGAGGATGGCTTCGTCTTCAAAGTAGTTTTGCAAATACTCTGCAATAGACATCGTGAAAAAACGAATAAACTCGTAAAGTTGATTTTCACTCAGTTGATAGAATTTCTTGAGTAGGTAGGCAAACTCAAATACATCTCGCGGACGCAACGATCCCGGGTCAGGCGGTGTACGAAGCAAGAAGCCGCGAATCAGTTTACACCAGCGAAGTACATCGGCATCGAAACGAATGGCCGCATCTGCGTCCCGCAAGCTATGGCGCATCAGCTCCTTACGTCGCGTGTGTGGATTTTGGTAGCTCCCGAAGTAGTCGCCGTTTTTTTTGAAAGTCATGCTGCTGATTAGGGGTATGACCATCAAACCATGAGAGCCTAAGTCCAATGCGTTGTGAATCTCCGGCCGAAACAGACTCGAAACGTAGGAACAGTTTGAATACTTCCATCCTGTATGAAGTTCCCGGGAAACGGTGGCGCCACCGATGTAGGGGTTTTTCTCAACCACCAGTACCTTTAGGCCCGCTTTGGCAAGAAAGGCAGCATTGGTCAAACCATTGTGACCCGCGCCAATGACTACGGCATCATAGTTTTTCATATCGAGGAGTTCGATCTTTCTTATTGGATGCGTGATTCATTGTAACTCAATAGTTTAGGTGTATCTGTGGCGCGTGTAGGCGCGGTGGCTATGGTCGTGTCATGTGATGAAATATACACTGTCGTCAGTGCGTTCGGCGTCTCGAGTCGAACGATTAACGGGAGTTAGCCATGAAGTCCAAAGACCGCGATCTAGGGATGGACTGTTCCATCACCCGACGAGACGTGCTCCACGGTTTTGGAGCAGCGGCTGCAAGTGCTTTTGTCCCGGGTACCGTGTGGGCCGACAGATTGTTACGCAACACGCAGTACTATCCCCCCGGCTTGACAGGCCTTCGTGGTGATCACGATGGTTCTTTTGAAGTTGCCCACGCCTTAGCCCGAGAAGGTAAGACAAAGTGGGGCACGCCGAAGCAAGATCCTTCGGGGCAATATGACTTGGTCGTGGTCGGTGCGGGTATCAGCGGTCTGGCCGCGGCATACTTTTATAAGAAAGAACGGCCAAATGCCCGTATTCTAATTTTAGACAACCATGATGATTTTGGCGGCCACGCCAAGCGTAACGAGTTTTACGTTTCGGGAAAAACGGTCTTGGGGTATGGGGGAAGCCAAACATTGGAGGCGCCCTCCGACTATAACGCGATCACAAAATCCCTTCTCGCAGAACTCGGGGTCGATATCCACCGCTTTGACGAAGCTTATGACAATAAATTCTATAAGAACCATGGCCTAGCCGGCGCGGTATTTTTTGGTGCAGATCGTTGGGGTCAAAATCGATTGGTACCTTACGATCTTGTGCAGTATGGCGCTTATGTGCCACTAGCAGACTCAAAATTGACGGTGGAACAAGCTGTAGCTCAAATGCCTATTTCCGACGCCGCACGGGGCGAGATGCTGCGATTGTTAACGACCAAATCCGATCAGATGTCTTCGGTCAATTCTGATTACAAAGAGGACTACTTGTACAGCATAAGCTACCGTACTTTTCTCGAACGGCATCTCGACATTACCGAGCCAGATGTATTTAAGGTCTTTCAAGATCTAACAACGGACTCTTCCGTAGGAATTGAGTCAACAACGGCGGGAGCGGCACTCCTATACGTGGGTC
>JBCCFQ010000243.1:0-5914 GCA_039029655.1 Pseudomonadota bacterium
GCCGACATCCAAATACAACAGAAACAGCAACACCTGTTGGAGAATTTGGAACGCATCGGGGGCGTCAAGCCTAATCACGTTTTGAAGCCAATCACGGGACCGCTTTGGGCCTATCGACGCCGAGCCCGGTTGACCGTGCGATTTGTGGACAAAAAGGAACGGGTATTGGTGGGCTTTAGAGAACGCCTTAGCCACTATATTGCAGACATTGAACGTTGCGAGGTGCTTTCCGGCAACGTGGGTGATTTAGTGCGTCCCTTGGCAGACTTGATTGGTGGCTTGTCCATTAAGCGGCATGTACCCCAAGTGGAAGTTGCAGTAGCCGACAATGCCACCATACTTGTGTTTCGCATCCTAGAATCGTTGACCGATGGCGATAAACAAAAAATTCTAGAGTTTGCTGCAGAGACGGGTGTTTGTGCCTACATACAAACCGGCGGCCTGGATACCATCGCACCTTTAGCGGCCCCAGCGACCTTACATTATTCTTTGCCCCAGCAAAGTCTGACCTTTGACTTTGGTCCCAGCGATTTTGTTCAGATTAATGGTGAGATTAACCAACAGATCGTGACTAAGGCCATTGAGCTACTCGAATTACAGGGTGACGAAAAACTACTAGATCTATTTTGTGGTCTGGGTAACTTTAGTCTCAGTCTGGCAAGACACTGCGCACAAGTGGTGGGTGTCGAGGGCAGCGAATCACTGGTTCAAAAAGCTCGAGCCAACGCCCAAGCCAACGGTATACACAACGCTGAGTTTTTCGTGGCTGACTTATTCAAGGACGTGTCGGATTTTGCTTGGGCTAAGGGTCAGTACGATGTGCTGTTCTTAGATCCGCCTCGCGCAGGTGCTAAGGAAATTATGACTCTACTTGAGTCCATGAATCCCTCAAAAGTTTTGTATGTTTCATGCCACCCGGGCAGCCTTGCGAGAGATGCGGAAACATTGGTCCAGGCCGGTTTCACCCTAGTTCATGCCGGGGTGGCTGATATGTTTCCCCACACCGCCCACGTGGAATCCATAGGTTTATTCTTGCGGCCAGAATGAAAGCAGCCGCCTTTGTTCGAGATTTTCCTCAGTGAGCAGACTCTGTTGCTGAAAAGGATTAGCTGGGGGTATCGCCAGAGAACTCCATCTTCTTCTGCGCGGCGGGGTGCCGATGAAGCCTGGGGTAGTGTAGGCACCCACTCGAGCCACCCTGGTATTCGGGCTAGAATAGGCGCTGGCTGCGCCATGGGCGGAGTGTTTGCAGGACGACGAGCCACAGTAGAACTGAATTCTGAGGGACTGGGGACGGAATTTCCTGAACGAGATTGGATACTTACGAGAATTTTGTGGTTAAGTGGTGTAGAAATAGGTCATAATCGGCGGGGTACGGTTGATACCAGGCGTCGCTTCATTTGCATAAACGGTAGGCCGGACATGGAACCGATGGGGATAGCTGCATCACACGGCTGTATCCCGAATGCGCAACCACGACGTGTTTGGCCTGTTCGACCGAGTGAAATGTGGGGCACATCGAAAAAGATAACTGAGTAGTCACGCAGGGGAGAGTAATGACACTGGGTCCGTTGATGATTGACATTGAGGGCTTGGAACTTAGTTCTGAGGATGAGGCGATTCTCAATCACCCTCTGATTGGTGGCGTGATTTTGTTTAGCCGGAATTTCCACTCCAGTGAGCAATTACAGCGTTTGATCGAAGAAATCCACGCTCTCAGGCAACCAAGTCTTTTGGTGGCAGTGGATCAAGAGGGTGGCCGGATACAACGATTTCGTGACGGTTTTACCGCGCTACCTGCGCCCCACTTGGTGGGTCTTCGCTATGATTCAGATGCCAAACAGGCTAAACGTATCGCACGTCATTGTGGTTGGATAATGGCCGCAGAGCTTCGCGCCATTGGTGTAGATTTCAGTTTTGCGCCTGTCATCGACCTAGCCTGGGGTATGAGCGAAGTCATTGGCGATAGAGCCTTTCATCGGGATCCTAGGGCCGTGGGTTCCCTTGGCAATGCATTCATGGTGGGTATGCGCAAAGCCGGTATGGTGGCTGTTGCCAAGCATTTCCCCGGTCACGGTGCCGTAGCCGCTGATTCTCACAGTGAGCTACCCGTGGATCGACGTTCCCGGGCGGACATCGGTGAGGACTTACTTCCCTATGAAAGACTGATCGCCGCTGGTTTGCCAGCAATTATGTCCGGGCATGTGGTGTATCCAGCCGTGGACGATAAGCCGGCAACATTTTCAGCCCATTGGCTACAGAGAGAGTTGCGGGGAAGAATGGATTTCAAAGGGGTGGTCTTCTCCGATGATTTGTCTATGAGTGCTGCGGCCAGCGTATCGGAAAACCCCGGCGAAAGAGCAAGAATGGCCTTAGAGTCAGGGTGTGATATGGCGGTGATTTGTAACGATAGGGATGCCGTGCATGAAACCCTGGATGCTTTGGACGGTTACACCAATCCGGTGAGTCAAATCCGTTTGGTGCGTATGCACGGGCGACCCATGCCGGATGCGGACGCGTTGCGACGCACTGAGCAATGGAAGAAGTCCATGAATCTGGTCACCACCAGTTTCGACCACGCCCAAGCTGAGTTAGACGCATAACCACACCGTAAGCGAGTTAACCCCACATAGTTTGTGTCGGCCCGGGTCTTCAGGTCTTTAGATCGCAAACTGTGATCACGTCGTTATTTGTCATAAGTCGAAAATTACTAGAATAGTCCTAAGACTAGACTTTCGATGAAATGAAGCAGCTAAGTAGAAGAGTTCTAAAGGATTTATTCAATTCCTATCCTCAGGGCGTTGCCCTTGTCGAGGCGAAAGACCCTCACGTCATCGTTTCTGCTAATGCGGCCCTAGAATTGATCTCTGGCTTCTGTCGCCCCGAAATCATCGGACAGGGTTTATTCTTCTTCGCTGACGGCTTGGATTCCGACTATGCCCACGCTCAGTTAGCCCAGGTGATGGATGGAACAGAATCTTTGATCGTGCCCATGGTGGGGCAAAGGGAAGATGGGGACCTGGTGGCCATCGACATCCGGCTTGAAGCCATTAAGGATGCTAGGAACAGAGTCACCCACATCGCTGCCTTTTATGAGCAGCGCATGGAGCCCGATGATCGAAGCATCGGCGGCGGTGTCACTGAAACCTTTATCCCCAAAGACAAGGTCACCGGCGTTTACTCCCAGCAATACTTTGAAGAATCGTTTCAAAGACACTGGCGACTTGCACGCCGGGAAAAGCAAAGTATTTCTTTGTTGGCCTTCGAACCTGACTTCTTTGGAGAGTTTATGGAGAAGTTCGGTGTGGCCGCAGTGAACAGTTGTTTAAAGAAAGTGGCTGGAATCATCAACGCGGGCTTTCGCCGACCCGCCGATACTGTGGCGCGCCTTGATCACAGTCGTTTCTTAGTGGCCGCACTGAACGTAGATGATCAGCAGGTGCGCCAACATGCAGAGGACATTACGCAACGGGTGCGTGATCACTGCATACACCACCCAAGTTCTCCCATTTCCAAATACCTCACCTTAAGTGTGGGTGTTGCCTCTTGTTGTCCAGGTCAAGATCAGTCTCCTGATGAGTTAGTCAGTGCTGCATTAGACGCGCTTGCCCAAGCTCATGATGCAGGCAGTGATCGAGTTATTCTGGCTGCATAAAACCTCGCTTTAGACTTAGTCCAAAACGCACTTAAAGGCCGACCGTGAGTTGCGTGGGTGGTACGGATCAACTGACTACCACAGGCAATGAGATCTAAGCTGATTGGCGCACTTGCAACAGCACATACCGGGCAATCTTTGCTTCCATTGGTGGTCAACCAACCCTAGTTATTCTTTAGTTCGGATTGGTGTCGCAGTTGCACAACATTTGTAGGCGTAGAGCCTCTGGGGCCGGCCATAATTGAGTTTATGCACAATTTCGCTGAATTATCTGATTCATGGTGCTTTGCGGGGGAACTTTCAATAAACGACAAACTCTATCTTAGTGTCGTCGGAGACAAACCAGAAGTTGTTGCGTTTAGTCTACATGATGATGGGGTGCATGACAGATGATCGACGCTTGGGGGTGCCGGTCTTTACCACCGCGGTCACGCGGCCTTCCGTGTATGTCACAGCCATTCCACATCGGCGAACGAATAAGAATAAAAATGTTTAGGGAGGCAATGAACTGAAGTTTTGGACCGTTATGGAGTTCGGGGTGCGGCAATGTTTATTAGAGTGCTAAGTAGTGGTTCGGAGAGTTCTTACCCGCAGGTAGAGAAGCTTGCGCAGAACCATAGCTTTGTGGTGGAACATCAACACAATCGTTCCAGCCTGGCTTTATCTTTACCTTCCTATTCTGTCTACTGGACGTCTACTCAACCGGTGACGTGTTTCGTTAACGAGGAAACCTTTCGTGTCGAGGCGAACAGCTTTCTAGTGGTTAACCCGGGTCAAGCGTTCCAGTCGGCTAGTATTCCAGGCCGCGAAAACGGCCTATTCATGATCAGTATCCAAGAGGATTTGGTGCGTGAGGTGTATACCGACTTGTCCAATGCCAGTCCACGTGCAATGCGAAGCACCAGTGGAATGGGTTGGCCCGTTATGTTTTCCAACACACCTCAACGCAGCGACGCCGTGATAGGACCTATGCTCAACAATATAGAGCAAGCATTGGACCTTGGGATTCGAGATGAAGTGTGGTTAGGGCAGCAAGCAAAGATGCTGGTAGAGCGTCTGTTGTACGGTGAGTCTATTCGTCGTCGTTCTCACCATCGTGAAGAACGTCCATCTTCCAGTCCCTTGCTGAAACGGATGGAGCGTGTCAAAGCGTACATGGATGATCATTTTAATGACCCCATCAGCTTGGAATCCCTTGCAGAGTCTGCCTGTGTTTCCCAGCATCACTTTTTGAGGGTGTTCAAACGGGTTTATGGCGAAACACCTTACAAATATTTGGTGCAGAAGCGCTTGCGGGCCGCCAGAGAACTGTTGCTGCAGTCTGGGTTAACCATCACTGAGATCAGTGCCAAAGTGGGTTTTCAAAGTGTGGACGGTTTTTATCGTGTCTTTCGTCGACACTATCGATGTTCCCCGAGCGAGTTTAGAAACGGCGCATAACGACAGCGGATGTGGTTTGGGCTAGTTATCCCTTAAGTGGGTGAGTGGGTTGGTGTCTAGCACCGAACCGACGAAAAAACTAAGAAAAATTGTTATTTAAGACAAACCAAATGGCGAACCGCGGCATCTTAGAATTATGCGAGTGCGTAAGACTGAATCAGCATGGAGGTTTTGTCAGCCTTTGGTGAAAATCCTCTCCTAAGCAAGGGTTGGTAAGTGGGAGCCACAAGGCCAGGCTCTTTTCCCTTGGGATTTACAGGGGCGGTAAAGCCTCCATCCTGATTAAGTCTTATCGTCTTGCTCTTCTGAGGCTTCCGCCAAGAGTTCTTCTTCTATTTCTTCCAGTCGTCTAACGACGGCGATGATGCCTAGGTGAGGATGGTCAAAATAATGAGCCTCATCCCGCCGCATTTTTCTTTTTTCCCGTAGCTGATACTCAGACAAATCGTCGCCATCAAGAATCAGATCCATATCAAGGTGTAGGTAATTACTAACGCTTAGTGTTGCAGTCCCGGAAAGGGCCTGAAACGCCTCTTCGTCTGTTTGTATGGCCTGGGCCATTGCGTCGTCTCGACCAAATCCGGGTTGAATCCAGGCCAGGTGTGCAATGAGATCGTAGTTAGAGGCCCGCTCCAGTCTTTCAACCGCGTCGTTCAGTTGGAAGTGTGTCTCAGGTGCCGGTTCAAACTCACCATATACAGGCCCTTGTTCCTGGGCTACGATTTCACCGTCGAGAAACTCATAGGCCGCAACGGTGGCGTCGCCAAAAGTGTCCTTTTTGGGAAACACCTCTTGAGTGTACGGTTGAGCATTTCTGAA
>JBCCFQ010000244.1:0-5903 GCA_039029655.1 Pseudomonadota bacterium
CGGATTCGGTTTGGCGGCCCACCGTTTCGCCACATGAACAGGATCGAATCCCAATTGCTGGGCAATGCCATAGTTATCTCTCACTAGCCATTCCTCAGTAATGAGGCCGTCGGCGACAACACAGTCCGCCACCACATTGAAAATCACGCTCTTGCCCGTCGCCGGACCAAACTCACTGTCCCCAACATTGGTCATTGGGCTGGTTATTCTGTGAGAACTTAAGTATTGATTCGTGTCATCCTGAGACCACAGTACGGCGTCGCCCAACAAACGACGATCGGGAAAGGCTTTTAATGCATTTTTTGTGTTGGTCACAACTTCGTTGGCGCCGAAGGTCACACCAGTCAACGTATAAACCGGGCAATCCTCGGCGTAATAATCATAAATTTTTTCAACCTGTCCACTTTCCCAAATCTCGAAGGTAATACCGAGAATGTAGTCGGTTAAGTTCGCGTAAGGCCCTACAGTAGCTAATTTCACAGTGGTTTCTCTGCCGGACGCGATGGCTGCCGCGTCCCCGAGTCGTAAGCTTCCCATCCCCGGCCGTTAAACGGATCTACACCCAATTGCTGCATGACTGAAGGAAAATCAACCATGACCCAGTTATCAACAATCTTGCCGTCTTTTACCCTCCAAAAATCCATATAGCGTATCTCGACACGCTTGCCGGAAGCGGGAATACCCATAAAATCACCGGAGTGAGTTGCCTCTTGACGACCGAAAGCCGCCATCCATTCTCCCTCGGCGAGCCTCGCTTCATCAATGCAAACCTTGTCACTGAAAGCGGCTTGAAAGGGACGTTGCCAATTGTCTTGGAAGGCCTTTAGACCATGCTTAGTTCCACACCCAGCGTTCCCCATCCATCGAAACGACTCACTAAAAAAAGCGGTCATCCCGTCAATTTCATGATCGTTCAACCCATCAACCATGGCCTCGACTACAGAGCGAGTCTCGGCAGTTTTGCTTAGATCGTTGTCCTTGGTTAGAGGGGCTTGTTCTGGTCTAGATCCCTTCATTTTCACCTCGCATACAAGTGAAACGGCTTTATCGCTCATTTTGCATTCGAATGCAACAATGCTTATATTGCGTGGATCCAAGACGAAGCGAACTCCCTATGACCCAGGAACAAAACCAAAGTAACAAAGCTCTAGTACAAGCATTTTGGCATGATCTCGAGAATGGTCATTCAGCCGAAAAACACTTGTCGCGGAACTGTCGTTTCTTTGGACCCGCGCCAATACAAACAGCGGTGGGTGCCAAAGACTTTGAAAATGACTATTGGAATCCGCTGGCAAGTGCCTTTGGTCAGTTACAGCGGGAAACACACATTTTTATGGGTGGCTTGTCCAGTGGAGCCGTCAGTGGTAAAGGTGACCGCAAAGCCTGGGTCGGTGGAACTGGATATCTACACGGACACTTCGACAAAGACTACTTGTCCATACCGGCAAGCAACAAACCGATTAGCATACGCTGGGGCGAATTTTGTTGTATCGAGGAAGGCAAGATTGTCGACATTTATCTGTTGTTGGATTTCATCGATCTAATGCAACAAGCGGACATTCATGTCTTACCACCAGCCCGTGGTGAAGACGGCATCTATCCGCCACCGGCCGTCGCTGACGGTGTCTTATTTGAACCTCAAGATGCAGATTTGTCTTCATATAGTCTGGAGCATATTCGTCGCTTTATTTTTGACGGTCTCAATAGCTATGATCAATCAAAACTCAATAGCATGGGGTTAGCAGACTACTTTCATCCTGAAATCAAGTGGTATGGCCCCGGCGGTATTGGTGCATGTCTCAGTTTTAAAGAATTCCAGGATCTGCATCAACGGCCCTGGCTACACGCTTTTCCAGACCGGCAAGTCAAAGACTTAACCGCATTAATCGCGGAGGGAAACTATAGCGGTGGCCCCGGCTGGGCTGGCGTGCTCGCAACCCACAAGGGTGACTATCTGGACGTGGCGGCAACAGGTAAGACCATTGAGATCAACGGTCTCGATTTCTGGAAGCGCCAGGGCGAGCAGTACATAGAAAACTGGGTATTTGTTGACATGATCCATTTGTTTGATCAAATGGGTATTGACCTCATGGCGCGGGCACAGGAACAACGGTAAGTCTACTTCAACAATTCAGCCTACCCGTTCCCTCAAAATTTCCACCATTCCCCGTGAAAGGCCGGGGTCGATCCGCGGGGTAGTGTTACCATTTTGTCCACCTTGCTTAATGGTTATTCCATGGTAGACAGCTGCGCACCCATCTCCGTTGTTGTAGTCGATGACGAACCTCTGGCTCGAAGCCTCATAGCCACCCTTGTTCGTCGCGACTCTGAACTGATGCTGGTTGGGGAATGTGAAAATGGCGCCAGCGCGTTGGAGAAAGTCCAAAGTGTGCAACCCGACCTCCTCTTTTTAGATATCAAGATGCCCTTGATGGATGGCGTCACTTTGGCGGAACGACTAACCCGAGAAGAGCACTCTCCCTACATTATCTTTGTCACCGCATTTGATGACTACGCCATCGAAGCATTTGAACTGGACGCGCTAGATTACCTGGTGAAGCCGGTTGAAAAAGCGCGTTTCTGTGCTGCGGTTGATCGTGCGAAGAACGCGATTCGCGATCAGGAAATCATTGCCCTGACCCAAAGGCTAATGAGTCTTAACAAGACAGACCATCATTCCCCGGATCTGGGCCACGAAATCCTCGTACGTCGGGGGGAGGAAGTAGTCCAACTATCGACGCGGGACATACAGTGGCTCGAGGCGGCCAACCAATATGTTCATATTCACTCTAATAAAGGTGTGTTCACGGTTAGTGAGAGTTTAAGCCAATACTCCAAGAAGATTTCCGATCCAGTTTTTATCCGAGTACATCGATCGGCCATGGTCAACGCAGCCGCCATTGCTTCCATCAAGAAAAAACCCAACGGAACCCACGCCATCCAACTCAACGGCGGTGGGTCGTTGATTGTGGCTCGTAGTCGAGCTGCTTTGGTACCCCAGTTGCTACGACTGACTCGTTCCCACTCTGGAGCTACACGTGGTTGAGCAGGCCTCAACAACCGTACCTATATCAAAAACCGCAAAACCCTGGTTTGCGACATTGATTACCTCCAACGTGTGGACGCTGGGCGCTGTGATTGTGACCTGGGCCACCGTCGCGGTGATCGCAACAACCACAGCCTTCATCGCGATCCAAGGCAATTCCATTGGCACCTGGCTGCAGGTACTACAGCCCATGCTGTTGTACTACGGCGTGTGGGCAGCCTGCTCCGTTGTGATCTACTACATCGTAGAGACCATGAGTGTGTCCACAAGTAAGCGGCTGCTCTCAATACTGGTACATCTAATCTTCTTGCTAATCATCCTGGCGGCAATGCCTTTTTTGGTACATTTTGAAAACTGGCGTTTGTGGGCGTTCGGAGCAAGAGCGCCGGGTTTTCATACCTTAGGCACGGTGATCTATCTGTTGAATCTGGGCGGATCCTATTTGATTCGGTTCTATCGTTTAAGCGCACAAAAAGACAGAGAAGCACGTGATGCCAGGTTGCGTAGTTCTTTATTAGAAAACCAACTCAATTTAGCTCGAATGGATGCGTTGAAGATGCAGTTGAACCCGCATTTCCTATTCAATGCACTCAACTCTATCGCCGCGTTAATTGAAACCTCACGAAACGTTGAGGCCTACCACACGACGGAAATGTTAGGTGGCTTGTTACGCAGTGTATTGGATCAGTCCAGCGACCGCTTCCTGAGCATTGAACAGGAAATCGAGTTTCTCCAGCGATATGTGGATCTGGAAAAGGTGCGATTTGGCGCACGGTTTAATTTTGAGGTTCGTCTATCCGACAATTGTAGTGGTCGGCAAGTCCCCGCATTGATTTTGCAACCGTTGATCGAAAACGCAATCAAGCACGGGGTAAACCCTTCCGCAAGCCCGGTAACCATTGAATTAGTAGTTGAAGCAGGCGCAAACAACACCACTGTGATCACCGTTCGCGATACCGGGCCAGGCATGCCCCATGAAGGTAAGGGAATTGGCTTGGAAAACATCCGCAAACGATTGGACCTTTTATTTGGGGACAGTGCCAAGCTGGATGTGGCTAATCATCGCCGGGGTGGCGTCATAGCTACCCTAACACTACCCGATGGCCCGCCCTCGGTCAGCCGGGAGCCTTAGCGCGTCGATGCATTTTTTGATCGCCATTGACTCAAACTGATTGCGGTTCCCAAATCAACCCAACCGTTCCCCTAAATTGAGACTGGCTTCATCCCTAGTCGCGCTTAAATGGCCATCACTAGATTCCATGGGGAGAACAGTATGAAATCTCGAAAGAGACTCTGGATTTTTCTACCGGCTGTTTTTTGTAGCCTTGTCCACGCAGGCGAGTTTCGAGCACTCAGTCAAGCTTGCGAGGAAGCGTTGGCGTTGAGCGCCATGCCCGAAGCACTGCGACAGAACGCCAACGTCTATGTCTGGCAGGACGCTGATTTCAAGAAGACAGTCAGTTCCGACGGCGGCTTTCATTGTCTGGTGGAGCGTAATCACAACAAGGCCATCATTCCTCAATGTGTATCCCCATCCGGCAAGGACTCCATTCTTCAAGGTCTGATGTTTAGAACTAAACAGGCGGCCAAGGGCTTACCCCCGAACAAAATGCAGGAAAAACTCAAAGCAGCATTTGCGAGCGGAAAGTTAATCGCACCGAAGGAACCTGGTATCAACTATATGATGTCAGCATACAATTACATTTACGTTCAAAACTCCGACAGTTTCAGACAAGTACCACCTCACAATATGTTTTTCGCGCCCAACACCACCAATGAGATGATTGGGGGCTCATGGGAGCTGGCAACTGGCAATAAAGGCTACCCTTTCGTGATTGAATCAGGCCCACATGGTTACATGATTACCTTTACCGAACAGGCAGCGGAAATACATGGAGTCGTGGAGCATTGTGAGGGGGAGATTGACTACGAGCCGGTGAATGCGGGGAGTTAGTCGTCGGTGGCTGGTGAAAAATACCGTCATCCCGGCGTAGGCCGGGATCCAGTAGTACTGAGCCGCGAAGCGGCTCCTATTTCATAGCAGAATAAAGAGCCGCTTCGCGGCATTATATTGACTGGATCCTGCCCTTCGGCAGGATGACGTTTAGAGGGTTGTCAAGACGACCGCCCAAGCCGATACCCATACAAGTGTTCATAGTGCGGCAAATTCTCCCCATACACCTCTTGTACCCTAGCCGGCGCGTCCTTCACTTCGACATAGCGCCGGGGCTGAGCCTTAAGCCCGTTGGAGTTTTTCAGATTGGCGTGAAACGAACCGCCATCCCACCAACTGACTTCATCTCGTGCACCGGGTTCCCAACTTAAGGCCTCGGGGATGTAGTCAATACCTACCGCATGACACCATCGCTCCACCATCTCGTGAGGGGCTTCCAACAAGTCATCGCTGTCTAATACGGGTGGCGGTTTACCTTGAACATCAGTGAGTAAATCAAACAGAGCGCGTTGTTCGGCAAACCCCACTTCCTGAGGATGAAAGTCAGGCCATTTGTCGTACATGGAAGAAATGGTTTTTGCGGGATCTCTAATCAAAAACGAGTGATTGAAGCGGGACAACCATTGCTCGTCCCACATATGGGTCACATAGTGGGGAAAGTCTTTAATAAACACAGCGCCACGTTCAGCCTCTTCATGCAACATCGCATCGACGCTTTCTATGGTCAGCCCGGGTGTTCGAACACTGTCGTCGCTAACCCGCGGCCACAAAGGATTCTCCCCTTGATACCAAGCTTCACCATAGGGTTAGTGAAAGCATTTGAGGTCACCCCGTTGACGCATCATCCACTCAAACGCGGTGGAAGTGGAACGGGGAACAGCCCATAGTGCGAGGATTTTTTTC
>JBCCFQ010000245.1:0-5893 GCA_039029655.1 Pseudomonadota bacterium
CCACAGTTTTGGGTACTGGTAGAGACATAATGAGATGCGGCTAATCCGTTCCGCGATACCGTACTGCCGATATTCTCTGATTTTGCACAGGTTTCGATCCGACGTGACCTGCAGGCGAGCATAGGGCATGAGTACGGGAGGACAGCCCGGCGCAGTTCCAGGGTTCGCGGGGGCTCCACAGCGCCGCAAGTCATCGGGACAAGAGGAGTCTGTTTTTTCTCTTAAAACAAATGCACACGTGCTTTGTCGACAATCTTACACGCCTTGGTTTTTGTACTTCCTTTACCGCAGGGATATAGTGTCTGGATAGGGCCCTGTGTGTTGATGGAGCAGGCTGGGAGGACCGATGAGAGCCGCGCTAGAAAACAGAGAAGTGGGTTTTAGTGATGGCTTCGTTGGCCGCACCGGATCAATGAGTTCAAAGATTAGATTTGTCTCGTGGGTGTGATCCCAGACCGGGGGCTACCTTGATAAGTGATTTTCAACTCCTAGAAGTGTTTTGCTGTTTTCGAATAACCCAAATCGCCTAGACAAGTACGCCCGCTTCAGCCTCTTTGGTCGACCGATCTTTTTCGGCTGGGTGGTCGTTGCTGGATGTTTCTGCATGTCCATCGTGTCGGGCGCTTTCTTTTACGCGCGCGGCATTTTTCTTCCCTCGATGGCAGATGACTTCGGTGGTTCTCGCCTGGATGTCACTCTTGCCTTTACCGTCGCGCAAGCTGTGGGTGCGTTTGCTGCGCCGGTCATCGGCTTGCTACTCGACCGCTATCACCCGCGCTACATTCTCCTGGGTGGTGCGATCATGGTGTCCATAGGCTATGTTCTTACGTCGCTTGTGGAGACCCATCTGCAACTCTATCTGGTTTTTGGGTTGCTGTTTGGGGCGGGGTGGCGAAGCATTTCTAGTTTTGCAACTTCCAGGGTGCTGGTGCAGTGGTTTCACAGACGCAGGGGTCTGGCACTGTCTCTGGATGTGGCCGGTGCTTCCTTTGCGGGCGTCTTTGTGCCGGTTGTCGCGATCTGGTTGATGGCAGAATTCGGATGGCGACCCGGCTTTGCAGCCTTCGCGATCCTCACCATGGGATTAGTGGTGCCGCTGGTCATCTTCGTAATCCATCGGTCGCCAGAAGATCTCGGCTTGCGGCCCGACGGCGATTCCGTATCCGAGTCAGCGCCGGAAGTGGTTCAAGAATCCGATAGAGCTTGGACAGCAAAAGGCATATTGCAAACACCCGCATTCTGGGGCGTTGTTTTTGTCTTCAGCGCGATGTTTTGCGTGTTGCAAGGCGTCAACATGCATCTCTTTGGGCACTTCACCAACGGCACTTTTTCAGCGGAAACGGCGGGTTTTCTGCTTGCGGTGATGGCAGCCCTGATACTTGCGGGCAAACCTGTGCAGGGTTGGTTGTCGGACCATTTTGGTGCCAAGCTGACGATTGGTATTGCGCTTGTCAGCCAAATTGTTGGCGTGGGATTGTTTTGGGTTGGTGGCGCCAGCTTTACGGTTGCGATGCTTGGAGTGATTTTCTATGGCTTTGGTTTCAGCGGCGTCACACCCTTACAGAGTGTGGCCACTGCGGCCGTATTTGGTAAGCAGTCTTATGGACGTGCTAATGGACTGATGCAGCCGTTTATGCTCCCGGTTGCGTTGCTGGCATCGCCGATGGCTGCTTGGATCTACGATACCACCGGTAGCTATGCGTCCGCTTTTTTGTTGTTCATGATCGTTATGGTTTTTGCGCTTCCGGTATTGATGCTTTTGAAGCTGAGACCACCCAAGAATCAAAGTCCCGACCGCAGTTCTTGATTCAGCGCACGGTTGCCAATCGCGAGCTGGCGGCGAAGTGCTCAGATGAAGTTGAACTCGCTTTTCTGCCGATGACGCGCAGCGGATGCACGAGGCTGGGGAGATTATGGTGACCCAAAGTATGGAACATGCCTGTCTGATTGGGCAAGACGAGTGTCTACTCGATGTGTTCTAGGTGGGTGGGTTACGCATGTTGGGGCGCGTTCACGTCAGCGACAATCAGTTTTTGGATCGCTCAACAGACCACGTCGTTTTATACGAAGGGCTGAGTCCAATTGGCGCGGAATTGATGAGGGCTGTTCATCGCCTAGGCATTATTGTGGATGCATCACATCCATCAAGTACATCACCAAGTGCATCACCCGCATCGCAACAACGCGCTGTGCTACGTGATGCGAATTTCCACCATACCTGTTGTCCTGGTAGTCCTATCGCGCAGCGGCGCGGGATGGTCTTACTAACATGCACACAATGTGGATGACTTATTGGTTCAGTTAGCTGAGGCGGGGGGGTGATTCATCTAAATGGATGTGTTGGCTATCTTGAAGCACTGCAGCCCACTCTTAGTACATAAGATGACGATGGAAGAACTGGGCGCGAAGTTTGGGTGACTTGTGTGCGTTGTCTGATCAAGGGCGCAACGCCTACCGTCAGGCACGGGTACGGTTTTTTGGCAATACCGCCGCTGAGGTCGGGTTTAAAAATATGATGAGGACGTGTTGTAGGTGCTAGAGCTGGTGGGGTCTGAACGTGGGGATGTCTTAGGCGCACTGGCATGGCGGTGGCGGTGGCGGTGTCTATGGCGTAGAGGAGTTTGCAGCGGTTCCGAGATTGATGGCGGCGTTGATCGAAGTGGCCTATCGCCGCCAAGAAATCGCAAATAATCTGGTCGGCCATTTACTTCGATTAATGCGAGCGTGCGGGCGGTCAAAACCACCTCTCCAGAGTCGCCTAACGGTGCGCCAGCGAGGCGTGACCCGGGCTAATCGACAGGGCTCGGTTCAAAAGGAAGTGACGAATGGTGCAGTACGATCCGTAGGGTGCCATCGCGATCCCTTTTGTAGCCCCAGGTTTTGTCTACCACGGTTATGCCACCGGATTGATCGTAGAACCGCACGTTCCCCATCCATAGGCCAATATCCCCTTCAGTGAACACAGCCGCCGTTTGCGACTCTACCTTTTGCCAACCACGGAGGCCGAAGCCGTGATCCTGCGGATAGTCTTGGTTGTTGCCAACAAAGTAAGACAGGCCGCCATCTCGTGTGGGGCGAAAGGTCTGGTCACCACTTGCCATGGTGGGCTTGAAAAGAACCGGTCCAAGCTCATATGCATAACAGTCATCAAGCACTTGGTTTGCGACGACAGTCGCTGCGTCGATACCAGAACTGTCAAAGGCTTTAGAGATAGCCACCAGACCGTTCCCCCACATCGTGCGCGCGTCGGCCATTTCTGCATCTGAGATTAAAGTCACTGAATTACTCCTGGTTGTCCTGGGTTGTGATTTTAAGAACTTTGCGGCCAACTTGCATGGAAAGATATTGCAAATGATATGTTATAACGTAACAATATATGCCGAAGCTGAGTAGGGGCAGGATTTGAAGCAACAGCAACTTAGCCGCGTCATCGATAGGGCTAGGGACGTGTGCACAGATTCCGGGGGGCGGTTGACGGAAAAACGACGGCGGGTCTTAGAACTTTTACTGCAGTCTGATTCACCGTTGTCAGCTTATGAAATTAGAGATGCGTATAACAATTCCTTTCATGACTCGATCCCCACGATGTCTGTTTATCGAATTGTGGACTTCTTTGAATCCGAGGATTTGGTCCACAAGCTAAGATCTAATAAGAAGTACGTTGCGTGTGCGCAGATAGACTCTAGTCATGAACACAGCCCTGCCTTGTTTTTAGTGTGTGACGCTTGCACCGAAACTAAGGAGCTAGAAGCATCCAGCGCCCTTATCGAACAATTGACTACACTTGTCGATCAATCGGGATATACACTCAAAAAGCCGCAATTAGAGCTACAGTGCCGGTGTCGTAGTTGCTCAAATACGGTCGCTGACTGATGGCGAGGCAACGAAGGATAATCAAACCTCTCCTGTATTGGAGTGCCTTCCAGCGATTGACGTTGTCAGTCGCGTTAAGTGGGGTCGTTTGGCTGGTTGTGTTTGGAATCACACAGCAAATATGAGTATTCAGCTCAATAACGTGACTCTCACCCACGAGCATCATCCCGTAGTCCATCATCTTAGTGTATCAATTTCATCCGGTGAATGGCTGGCTGTTGTCGGACCTAACGGAGCAGGTAAGTCGACATTGTTGGATGCGATGGCGGGTCTCAGCCCCATACACGAGGGAAGTATCGAAGGCTTGCGGTCCAACTCGACAGCCTATCTTCCGCAGCAAGCTCAGCTCGATATAAGCTTTCCAATTACTGTGTGTGAATTGGTCGCCACTGGATTGTGGCCCGGTGTGGGTATAGCTGAGCAGATTACGGATCAGCAGCTCGCCCGCTGTTGGGAAGCGGTAGATGCGGTTGGGTTGCAGGGATTCGAAAGTCGTTTAATCGGTACCCTTTCGGGCGGGCAATTGCAACGCGCGCTGTTTGCGCGGGTGTTGTTGCAAGACCACCCCGTGATCTTGTTGGATGAACCCTTTAACGCGATCGATCTAAACACGCTGAGAGATTTGACGACGCTCATAAGCCGTTGGCATCAGGAAGAGCGGACCATAGTGATGGTGACGCATGATCTGGACTATGTTCAAGAGCATTGCCCCCGCACACTCTTGTTGGCACGAGAGTGTATTGATCATGGTGCAACCCACAAGGTGCTTACACCAGAAAATCTGAGGAAAGCGAGACGGTATTCTGAGGCGTTTGACCTCGATGCTCGCTGGTGTGCACTAGACCCCGTCTGACATGGACTTTCAGTTTGTAACGCCGTTTGTCGAATACGAATTTATGCAGCGCGCGCTCGTAGGCAGTATTGCTGTATGTCTAGGCGCCGTACCGACTGGAGTTTTTATGGCGCTTCGGCGTATGAGCCTGACGGGTGACGCGATGGCTCACGCTATTTTACCGGGTGCTGCCGTGGCCTATTTGGTCACCGGGATGTCCCTTGTTGGTCTTAGTTTCGGTGGCTTGGTCGCAGGCCTCATTGTCGCGATGCTCGCCGGCTGGGTCGCACGTATTACGGACTCTAAAGAAGACAGCAGCCTGGCGTCATTCTGCATAATCTCTCTGGCCTTAGGGGTCTTGGTGATTTCACTGAAGGACAGCAACATTGACTTGTTTCATGTGCTGTTCGGCAATATTTTGTCGCTGGACAACACAGCTCTTTGGTTGTTGTCTTCTATCTGTACGATCAGTCTTTTTATCTTCTCGTGGCTGTTCAGGCCTTTAGTGATTGAATGTGTTGACCCACAATTCCTGCGACGTACAAGTCGTTCGAGCTCAATCGCCCACCTAGGCTTCTTGTTTTTAATGGTACTCAATTTGGTAGCCGGATTTCACGCGTTAGGTACGCTGATGGCCATCGGCATCATGATTCTGCCAGCAGCGGCCGCACGCTTCTGGGCGAGAACGATTGATGGTGTGTTGGTCACTGCAATTTTGTTGGGTGTGATTTGCAGCTACGCAGGATTGGTGCTTTCGTTTAATTTTGATGTCCCCGCTGGACCTGCGATTGTCCTGTCGCTGGGATCAACCTACGTAGTTTCGTTATTTTTCGGGACGAATGGCGGCTTGGTTGAAAAGCGGCTGCCAAGACGGCATCTGACAGGCTAATCGTGCGCCACCTTGATAAGTTGCGATTCTTAATCCTCTTTATGGCGTGTTTCGTGCACGATGATGTTCGAGCGGGCATCCCTAGGCCCGCAGATCAGCTGGCAGAACAACAACATACGCCTCTGCGGGTTGTTACGAGTTTCTCGATTTTACATAACTTAGTTGAAGAGCTAGGAGCTGAATACGTCGACGTGGTCAACCTTGTGGGTGCCAATGGTGATGCGCACACTTACCGACCTAAGCCATCGGATGCCGTGGCTTTAGCAGGGGCTGACTTGGTCATCTTCAACGGCTTGGCG
>JBCCFQ010000246.1:0-5890 GCA_039029655.1 Pseudomonadota bacterium
CTTGCGTTTTGGCCTCCGGATCTAACCCGGCACCTGATCGAATGAAGGAGCGATGCCAAAGTTCTATCAGCCGAGCCCCTTGTTCGTCTAAATCGAGGTTGTCTTTTTGCTGATACACCGCTTGCACACGCTCGAACAGCTTGTCGTTGAGCATGATTGCGGAATTCTCTTTGGATAACATGCCGGAAACCGGCCCCTGAATGGCTTGTAATTCGTCATTCAACTCAGTGCCGACGATATTGAAGAAGGTTCGGGCAACCCGACCCAATTCTTCTCCCGCCAATTCCAAAGCGACGATGGTATTTTCAAATGTTGGGGCTTCAGGGTTATTGATGATGGCATCAATGTCTTCGCGCTGTTCAAGAACGGCTTTCTTAAGGGCAGGCATGTAGTGTGCGTTTTCAATCACCGCAAAGGGGGGTACGCCATAAGGCGTATCCCACTCCTGGCGGAATGGATTGCCTGCAAGCTCAGCGTCCGTCACAGAGATCTCATCGGATGAGGTGTCTTTGACTTCACTGTCTTGTGGGTCAGCATCCTTGTCACCACAAGCGACAAGTCCCGCGCTGAGAAGCGCGATAATCAAGGGATATTTTAGATTCATTTTCTTTGGTCTATTTAAAAATGGGAGATGTTACGGTATCTACGCGGCTTACGGAACCGTCTAAGTGGGCTTAATCGGTCTTGCAGCTGCGGCACAGTCCTTGGATTTCCACCACCGAGCTCTCTGCTCGAAAGCCCTGTTGGTGGGCGATCTCGTTTAATAGAGAACCTAATGGTCCGGACTCTATTTCCGCCGCATGGCCACAAGACGAACAAAGCAAATACTGGCTTTCGTGGCTATGCTCCGGATGGTCGCAAGGTACGTAGGACTGGGTCGATTCTATGCGGTGCACCAAACCAACGCGTATCAAGAAGTCTAGATGCCGGTAAACGGTCAAAGGGGCAATTTTTTTTTGTTGCCGCCGTTCCAGCAGTGCAATCAACTCGTAGGCGGATACTGGTCGGTTACTTGCCAAGAGCTCGGCGTAAGCGCCGAGTCGAGCAGGGGTTAAGCGCTCGCTGGCTTCTGCGCAACGCTGCTCTGCTATTTTCCGCTGATGTGCGGGCAAGGGTGCCGCTGCCGTTGGGGTTCTCGTCAAACCGGGTTCCTAAAAGTCTAATTTATTGGCGTTCAATCCTACCGCTTTGGTCAAAGTTCGTCGCCAGTTATGACCTAAACGTTTAAAATGTTATGTTATTACGTTTTGGGAAGAAGTCCAGTGAGCAAAGCAACATTAGGAGCCCCCGGCTTATGAGATTGAGCGCAGTCGCCGACTGGTTTGGCATAGCGGCGTCCGCCGCCTGTGGCGTGCATTGTGTTTTGCTGCCCACCTTGTTGGTCACTGGGATGGTGCTACCCACCTCCATACTTGGGGACGAGGCCTTTCACAAGGCTATGTTGTGGATGATTTTCCCCGCGGCCATTATTGCCTTTGGTATTGGTTGTCGACGTCATAAAGACCGATGGGTCGTGGTCTTAGCCATAATTGGCCTAACAGGCATGCTCGCGGCGGCCACGGTTTTGCACGACCTGATAGGTGAAACCGGCGAGCGAGTAGTGACCGCTTTGTCCGCCGTAATTCTAGTAACGGCTCACTATCGCAATTTTCGACTATGTCGAACCGCCGATTGTCAGCATAGTTCTACTTGATTTATCAAAAGCTTCCAGTCTTTTTCTAGTATGAATCTAGTTCTAAGTCTTGTTGCCCTTGTAATGGGACCTTTGCTTTACGGGGCTTGTCAAAGGACTCAAAGCCTGCGAGGTTCCCTGGACGGTTTGCTGTTTGTGACCATCGTGGGGCTGGTGTTTGTCCACATTGTGCCGGATGTGTTTGAGGTCGCAGGCGCCACCGCTCTTTTGTTCTTGGCGGCCGGATTGCTTGTGGCGATCCTGGCTGAGCGGGCTCAGGATTTCGGCTCGGGTGATCGCTACGGCTGGATCGTTGCGCTGGGCGCCATTGCCTTAGTTGTGCATGCGGTCATGGATGGTATTGCATTACTTCCTGTGGACCATTCCCATGCTGTCGGATTCGGTGGTCACCATGGCCACAGTCATGGGGCAGGTGGCGCAAATGGCTATGTCGCTTTTGGCGTCATACTGCATCGTATACCTGTGGGAATGGCCATATGGTGGGCGGTGCGTCCGCGGTTAGGCCAAAAAACAGCCGTGGCCGCAATTTTTGTTATTGCCATCGCGACGTCCGCCGCATACATTCTGGGCGAACCCGTGGTGGCTTTGATGGAAGACAAGGGTGTCGCTTGTTTCCAGGCATTTGTAGCAGGCACACTTTTACATGTTATGGTTTTTAAGTCCGTCCGCAGTGCGGCGGATATTCAGGAGGATGCTCATGTTCGCGCGATTATTGGTGAACGCCTCGGCGTTGTGGTCGGAATTATTCTCTTATTCCTGGTCCCCCATGGGGCCTAATTCAGCTTTGCGCCGGTCCCTAGTTTACGCCGCCATGGCGATCTGTGGTCTGACTTCCATCAATGCGTCTGCTCAACATGTCCATGGCACGATCGAACTGGGCATCGTGATCGAGGACAACACTGTCGCAGTTTCCCTAAGTGCACCATTGTCAGACGTGGTGGGTTTTGAACACGAACCGAACACCGAAGCGCAAAAGGCTGCAGTTGAGCGGGCGGCAGCTGTGCTCGCCGACGCCAGCAAAATGTTTGCTCTTAGCGACCGCGCCAAATGCAAGGTCACGGACATGTCCATGGAGGGGCCCGATTACATCACAGGTCATTCCAAAGACGGTGAACACGGCGATCATCACGATGACGCAGATGCTCATGACGACCACGATGACGGACATGAAGATGACTCCCACGGTCACGAGCATCGTGAATCAGCGGGCCACGATCATCATGATGATGGCGACCATCACGATGACCATGGTGATCACGACGAACACGATGAGGAAGTACATGCCGAGGTCAACGCCAGCTACCAGTGGACCTGTGATGATGTGGCTAGACTTGAAACCTTGGGTCTTCTTTTCAAGGACAGTTTCGTCAGTGTTGAGAACATTGAAGTTCAGATACTCAGCGACGCAGGCGCCCGGGTAGTGAGTGTTGGAGAAGGGACCAATTCGGTATCCATTGCTCCCTAGTGGAAGACAGTATGTCCGCTGATTCCAGCGTCATGGAAGCTGCCATTGCGCTGTCTGATCTTCGCTTTGGATACGACGCCGGTGACGATGTCCTGGCCATTGATAAACTTGAAATCGGCGTATCCGAAAAAGTCTTTCTGTTCGGCCCTAGTGGTTGTGGCAAGAGTACCTTACTGGCGATGATTGGAGGTGTACTGGTGCCACGTGAGGGTTCGGTGAGCATTCTGGGGAATGTTGTGTCTGGCATGAAAGGTGCTGCTCGCGATCGGATTCGTGCAGATCACATTGGGTTTATATTTCAGCAATTCAATCTTGTACCTTATCTCTCGGTTATCGATAACGTTTGTCTGCCGTGTCGATATTCCCGCAGACGGGCGACACGGGCCGAGGAGTCCGATGGTTCTGGTCAGAAGGCTGCGGTGCGTTTATTGTCGGCACTGGGGATAGACGAGTCACTGCGGGCGCGAAAAACCACAGATTTGAGTGTGGGACAGCAACAGCGGGTTGCCGCCGCGCGTGCACTGATTGGTCGACCTGAGCTCATTATTGCGGATGAGCCCACTTCTTCCCTTGATGCAGATCGTCGTCGTGAGTTTATCGACTTACTCTTATCCGAGTGTGAGAAGGCCAACAGTACAGTGGTCTTTGTGAGTCACGACGCATCCTTGGCTTCACATTTTGACAAAGCCATCGATCTTCAGTTGACCAATGGCGTCGCGAGTCATTCTGATGCTTCATAATTTCGTTAGCACGATTTCGCTTGTGTTTAAAAGCCTTATGAATCGCCGTGGTACGGCCGCGCTAACCGTAGCCTCTATCGCAGTCAGTGCGGCTTTGCTTTCGGTGGTGGACCGTGTACGAACTGACGCGCAAACCAGTTTTGCAAACACAATATCCGGTACTGATTTGATTGTTGGTGCCCGCAGCGGTGACTTGAACCTACTGCTTTACTCAGTTTTTCGAATTGGTAACCCCACCAACAATTTTTCGTGGGAGAGTTACCGGCTGATTAAAGACCTACCCATGGTGGATTGGATGATCCCAATTTCGTTGGGAGACGCCCATCGTGGTTACCGGGTTCTGGGTACGGACCTTGGGTACTTCCAGCACTATCAATATGCCGACAACAGATCACTATCGTTTTCCGATGGAGCAGCGTTTGCGTCAGCGACAGATGCGGTGATTGGTGCTGAGGTTGCCGATGAACTTGCTTACACCGTGGGTCAGCAAATTGTGGTGTCCCATGGTGTGACAGAAACCAGTTTCTTAACGCACGATGAAAATCCGTTTACCGTCACCGGCATTCTTGCAAGAACCGGTACCCCTGTGGATCGAACGGTGCACATCAGTCTCGCCGGTATGGATCTCATCCACTCGGATGGCACTGAAACGCCCGGCCTGGATGATGAGCCGGGTGAGATAACCGCAGGCCTCATCGGGCTTAAATCCAAGACGTCGATTTTTCCGCTACAAAGAAACATCAACGAATACGAACCAGAAGCCTTGTCTGCGGTAATTCCCGGCGTTGCCCTTCAGCAACTATGGGGTCTTATCAGTGTGGCTGAGACTGCCTTGTACGGAGTATCGGCCATGGTTGTCCTGGCTGGGGTTCTAGGGTTGCTGGCGACGTTGCTGGTGAGTTTGAACGAGCGGCGACGAGAAATGTCTGTGCTGCGCTCGGTTGGCGCTAGGCCTGGACACATTTTTGTGATGCTGGTGTCAGAGGCGGCCATGTTGGCGCTTTCCGGCGCACTAATTGGCCTATTTCTGGTCCAATTGGGTATCCTATTGATTAGGCAGTACGCGCTCTCGGAGTTTGGAATTCAGCTCAGTATTGGATTGCGGGCATTTGACCTTTATGTACTGGCAGGCATCCTAGTGATTACGGTGTTTGTCAGCGTCGTACCAGCCTGGCGGGCATACCGAAATTCCCTTGCCGACGGGCTCACGGTTAGGCTTTAACTAGGAGTATAAATGACGGATTTTAAACGAGTTATTGCGCATTTGGTTGTGGCACTACTCGTGTTCAGTGGGACTTCAATGGCCGAAGAGCCCAGGGAGCTCAGTTGGGATGACTTGATTCCCGAAGCCAAGACCATCGAGGGCCCGGGGGGTGATAACCCTGTGGTTGGAAAGAATTGGAATGGCTCCTTTGAAGACGCATTTTCAACGCCCGTACTGCCTGTGGGCGTTGTGGAGGAGTTGGATGGTGTGTTGGCCAAGATTCCGGGCTTTGTCGTTCCGTTGGAGCTTGCGGAGGGAGGCAAAGTTAAGGAGTTTCTTTTAGTACCCTATTTTGGCGCATGTATTCACTACCCACCGCCGCCGCCAAATCAGCTGGTTCATGTGACTATGGATGAACCCACAGAGATTCAGTCTCAATGGGATCCCATTTGGGCCATAGGTAAGCTCAAAACAGAAATGAAGCGCTCGGATCTTGGTTCAGCCGGTTACGCCATGGTGGCTCAGTCCCTAGAGATCTACGAATACTAGTGACACAAAGATTTCTTAAGGACGGCGTCTACCTTCCCAGGTAGACGCCGTTTTCTTAGTCACAAACCGTGCCTTCCGTTGTTCGGATAATTCAAAGTCAATTAAGTCTTCCCTCTCGGTAGAGGAAAAATGTCGATGATTGTCATTCAAAGGTAACTCAACAGAGACAGTTTCATGGGCTATATTTGACCTGAGCCTAAAATAAAAAGGAGATGCCCATGAAGGACCCTCGAGAGCTC
>JBCCFQ010000247.1:0-5867 GCA_039029655.1 Pseudomonadota bacterium
CCCAATGTATACAAAATGTGGCCGGTGAGGTCTTGACAAACCTCAAGTTGTTTGACGTATATCAGGGCAAAGGTATTGATCCTACTAGAAAAAGTCTTGCTTTTGGGTTGACCTTCCAACATCTATCACGCAATCTTACGGATGACGAAATCAGCCAGATCGTGATTGATATCGTCGCTGCGTTGAAACAGGAGTTCGACGCAGAGCAACGATGAGTCATGGACCGAAAGGTTCGTGTCATTCTTGGACTACCGGGATCAATAGCATGGGTGCCCTGACCAAAGCGCAAATGGCAGAGAAGCTGTTTGAAGAGCTGGGTTTGAACAAGCGAGAAGCCAAGGAAGTTGTGGAACTGTTCTTTGAGGAGGTCCGTGCCTCTCTCGAAAAAAATGAACAGGTCAAACTCTCTGGTTTTGGCAACTTTGATCTCCGGGACAAACGGCAGCGACCAGGGCGCAATCCCAAGACGGGAGAGGAAATCCCGATCACTGCTCGTCGAGTTGTAACATTCAGACCTGGTCAGAAGTTAAAAGCCAGGGTAGAGGCCTATGCTGGACCCAGACAATAACGCCGAACTCCCGGCGATCCCGGGTAAACGTTACTTCACCATCGGTGAAGTCAGCGATCTGTGCGCGGTCAAACCTCACGTTCTGCGATATTGGGAACAGGAGTTTCCACAGCTGAAGCCCGTCAAACGACGCGGCAATCGCCGGTACTATCAGCGCCAGGATGTGTTGATGATTAGACAGATTCGGTCGTTGCTCTACGATCAGGGGTTTACGATCGGAGGTGCACGCCAACGACTATCCGGCGAAGAACAGAAAGTTGACAACACCCAGTACAAGCAGCTGATTCAGCAGATGATTGTTGAGTTGGAGGAGGTGCTGGAGGTGTTGAAGAACTGATATGTGAGTTGTCGCAACCTTATCTCCAATCTTTTAGAATGCCGCTTTTTCGGGGCGTAGCGCAGTCTGGTAGCGCACCACACTGGGGGTGTGGTGGTCACAGGTTCAAATCCTGTCGTCCCGACCACCTTTTTGCCTCGAATCTGGCGCATTAGGAAAACATTCGACTGAGTCCGTTGTTGTTGGTGTCAGCCCGACCTTATCGCAGGTTTACTTGCGGTTGCAGCAATGAGCCCCACGGGGAGCCAGAACAAAATCCAGACCATATCAATTTTATCAATCAGCTTGTCGCCGTCGGCGAAGAGCACCAAAAGGGAGTAGGTAGCACATACTGCGAGAGTCACGCGGCCACCATTGTCCCTTGGAATGCTCTTCCAATCTCTCCACAACCCATGGAGCAGTATTGATAGTGCGACGATCCCGACCAGCCCCCCATAGTGAAATGTCGACAGGTAAATACTGTGACCGTGCAGGAACAGCTTGTCGTCGAGTGAAACGGTAAATGGCGTCAACATCCCCGCGCCGAAAATCATTGAATCTGTGATTGTTTGACACACCAAGCTTGACCATATGGCACCTCGGTACCCAAGACCCCTGAGATAAAATCCTTGAAGAAGGTCATAGTGGTAGAAGTACATAGCGAGATAGAAAGAGACCATACTCGTGACGAAAAGCCCGCAGAGTAGAAATTTTGTGCGGTTTCCCAATGGTGTGCGCGTGTAGATGAGCACAAAAACCACTGCAGTGAGCCCAACGAGAGCTGATCGAGATTTTGTGAGCAGGATTGCATAGAGGAGTACAATTGCTGCCATAAGCAGTATGAGCTTCAGCCACGCTTGTCCCTTCTGCGTAAGTAACGCTAGCGCAATCGCGAGCGCAAATCCGTAGGACAAGGATGCTACTGCAGGACTTTGGAAACGCTCACCGCCTTCCATTCTTACCCACCACAGGAAGACGTCATCGCGCAATGAAAATTGATAGGCGATGGGGCCTGCATACAATGCGGCGCAAATGACCACAAGGACACCGACCATTTGGATCAGGTTCTGACGGGGAATGCTCAACAGCGAGAAGGACACTATGAATGATAGTATCAGCACACCCTCTGCAACGAGTTTGAATGCCTCGCCAACCAGGTAGTCGTGCGTTGACCAAAATGCACTCAAACATAGGTAGACGACCAGTATGACTGCTGATCGAGCCGTGTTTGATTCCCGCAGCACGCGGTGGAGTTGGCTCCGGTAGTCGCGAGCAGAAAGTATTGCGAAAGGAAGAAGATAAACTGGGAAGTTGTTCGCTTGCGAAGATGGCAGGAGGTAGTAACCGCCAAGTGAAAGTATCAGTAGACAGAGCAGAATTGATTCATGGAGAGGAACACTAAAGCGTGCCAATAGCTTATTGGAGACGAACATCAGGGCATGACGCGGTGATGCTGAGTGCTAAGGGGTTGATTCACGTCCTTGGTGCTGTGGTTGCGGTTTCGTTCATTCTACGTCAAGCCCTGCCCACAGGAAATCTACCCTTCCTGGTTGCCGCGATCATTGGTGGTATCGCGCTACTTGCGTTCATGATGATGCGAGAGCGGATTGGGATAGAGGTTCATCTGATTATTCTGATGTTGATCGTGATCTACATCATGAGCCTCATGAGGAATGATTTCGTTCAAGGCCGAGTGTTCCTGCCAATCATGTTGGCAAACCTTGGTCTGGCCATCGGTGTTCTGAAATTTCCGAAAATATTTAGGTTTTTGAAATGGCTTTTTTTCGGTCTCTTCACGTACTTTGTGCTTTGCTATCTTGCAGGGGTCAGTTTGGATGATGTCTTCTCGTTAAGCCGCAATCACATTTCCACGTTGTTCATAATGATTGCAGCCGCATTGCTCCTGGTTGAGTACAACCTGACGGGGAAGGTAATACTATTACCGGCAATCCTCGCGTTCATCGCATCTGTCCTTGCGCGAGGTAGCGGTGGCATGATTGCGTCCTCATTCCTACTCTTAGGTCTGTCATTTGTCTGGATCTTCGGCGAACGACTGTATAGTCGAATCTTGCTTATTCTCCTGGTGTCGGTTGTGCTGATGGGGGTCGGCTTCGTCACCATGTTGGAAGTGAGTGAATTTGTGGCATTGTTGGCTGAGCAACTTTACGGTACCGAGTATAGTCAGGATGTCAGGGACAGATTCGATCTGGAACGATTGTTGGGTGGTGACCGCCGTTATACAATCTGGGCGGCGTACTTCCATAGCCTGTCGCCAATCGACTGGTTCACGGGAACCAGACTGAACGAAGAATATGCCGGTGTCACAAACGTTCATAGCTCATATCTGCTCTTACATGCGCGTGCAGGGCTTCTCGTACTGCCAGTTTTTCTGATTCTGATTTGGGTCGCGTATCGCCTCTTTGTGCGTTCGTTGGCGATGTTTGTTGTCTATGTGGCGATCTTGTTGCGAAGCGCCAGCGATACGGTGATTTTCGGTGTAGCTCCGTTCGACTGGGTTCTACTGGCATTGATTCTGTCCACGTTCGCTACTGGATCCAAGTCAGACGTTGGATATAGATAGGAGATTGAATTGAAGAATGTTGTCGTTACCGGCGGGGCTGGTTATGTGGGTTCCGGATTGCTGAGGGCCCTATTGCAGCGAGGATACTCGGTACATTGTATTGACAAACTTGATTTCGGTGGCGAATCGATTGTTGATCTGATGAACCATCCTGAGTTCAGATTTTACAACTGTGACTTGAACGATTGGAACCGGACGAAAGCTCAACTCGATGCAATTCAACTTGATGCGATTATTCATCTCGCGGCAATCGTCGGCGATCCCGCATGCAAGCTCTACTCCGAACTAGCGACTACGACGAATCTCACCTCGTCTATCGCGCTGGCGGACTATGCCTTTGCCCGACAGATTGACAACTTCATCTTTGCGTCGACCTGCAGTAACTACGGAAAAATGAAAGACTCGAATAGCTACGTGACGGAAGAATCGCCGCTTGCACCGGTCTCTCTCTACGCAGAACTGAAGGTAGCCTTTGAAAGGTATTTGATTTCTGAAGTGCCCGCCAATGGGGTTGCAGCTACGGCGCTTCGGTTTGCGACGGTCTATGGGCTTTCACCCAGAATGAGATTTGATCTGACAGTAAACGAGTTTACAAAGGAACTCGCGCTCGGAAGGAAGCTCGTTGTCTTTGGTGAACAGTTCTGGCGACCGTACTGCCACGTAAGAGATTTCGCACGAGCTTTCATCGCTGTACTGGAGGCCGACAGAGGCGAGGTGGCCGGTGAGGTTTTCAATGTGGGGGATACCTCAGAGAACTACACCAAGTCTATGCTGATTGAGCATCTTCTCGAGGTTTTCCCGGATGCGGAGATCGAGTATGTCCAAAAGGACGAAGATCCGCGCGATTACCGCGTAAATTGTGACAAGATCAAGGAGAAACTCGGTTTTACGATATCGGCACGTGTACCTGACGGAATTAGAGAGATTCAGGAGGTATTGGGTACCAAAGTCATCAGTAACCCGGACGATCAGCGCTACTACAATATTCCTATCACACAATAGGAACCGAGTCAGAGGTAGACCATTCCAATGGTGGATAAAGTATGCGTTGTTACGGGCACACGGGCTGAGTATGGAATTATTCGGAACGTATTGTCCGGCCTTAGGAATCGAGAGCAGCTACAGTTAGTCGTCACCGCAATGCATCTGGTTCCACACTTCGGAGATACGATTGCAGAGATCGAAGCTGATGGTTTTCGTATCGACGCTCGGGTACCACTTCTACTGGCCAATGACGACCGATGCGGGGTTGCAAAATCTGTAGGTCTGGGCGTGATTGGTTTTGCAGACGTATTTGATTCTCTAGCACCAGATCTACTGCTGATCGTAGGAGACCGATTTGAGATGTTGGCGGCTGCACAGACCGCCCTGCTAATGGGTATACCTATTGCTCACGTACATGGCGGGGAGGTGACGGAAGGAGCAATATATGACCAGATACGGCATGCAATCAGCAAAATGGCGAACGTGCACTTTGTATCAAATAGGGTGTACGGGGAGCGGCTGATTCAAATGGGTGAATCACCTGAATCGGTTCACGTCACGGGGGCACCGGGACTGGACAATCTGAAGCAGGCGGCATTGATGGGCAGATCTGAGCTTGAGCGTTCTCTGAATACGGAATTCAAAGAGAGGCTGTTTTTGCTTACCTATCATCCGGTCACGAGGCCGTCCTCTGATGTCGATGACGATCTTTCGTTTCTCTTCAGTGCATTGGACAGGTTTCCCAATGCATCGCTGGTTTGGACCTACCCCAATGCCGACATGCACTACAAGGGCATACTTGAACAACTACAATCGTATCACCTCAAAAACAGTGATCGGATGATTCTGGTTGAATCGCTGGGATGGCACCGATATCTCAGTTGTCTCTCCCAATGTGACGTGACTATTGGCAATTCTTCAAGTGGGATCATCGAAGCACCTGCTCTTCGTACACCGTCTGTAAACATTGGCGATAGACAGAAGGGAAGGGTTTTGGCCAGTAGTGTCATACAGGTAGAGCCAGAAGAAGACGCAGTGATTGATGCAATTGATCTTGCCCTGACAGAAGATTTCAAGGAAGTATGTATGGCTGAGGTGAGTCCATTTGGAGACGGGTACGCGTCAGCGGCCATACTCGATGTACTTGAAAAACTGGATGTGTCGGCGTTACGACGGAAGGCGTTCCACGATTTGGCAGTAGAGGGAGAATGATGTGACAGATCCTGTTTTCGTGATCGCTGAAGCTGGCGTTAACCACAACGGTAATATTGATCTGGCAATGGAGCTCGTTGAGAAAGGCGCATTGGCAGGGACTGATGCCATCAAATTCCAGACGTTCGACCCAAAGAAACTGGTGACCGCCAATGCGTCCAAAGCGGACTACCAGAAACAGACGACTGATGGCAAGGAGTCTCAAC
>JBCCFQ010000248.1:0-5863 GCA_039029655.1 Pseudomonadota bacterium
CGGGGCGAGAATAACGCATCGGTGAAATACGCTCCCGCCACCCGTTTGGAAATTTCCGAACGAGTTGGGTACGGCGCAATAATACCTGCCATGTCGGTCATTTTGAAACCCTTGGCCACGGCAAGCTGCCATGTTTGTATCAAGTCTCCCGCACCCGGGCCGACAATGCTCGCACCGAGTATCTTGCCCTTTTTGTCGGTCACGACTTTGATCAAACCTTTTGTGGCACGTTCTGCTCGAGCCCTATCGTTTTCCTGAAACTCCCAGGTAACCACCTTGGCCTTTGTTCCATGCTCAGCACGGGCTTCACTTTCTCTCAAACCCACTTGGGCTAACTCTGGCTCGGTGTAGGTCACCGCCGGCATTGCTTTATAACTGGCCTTTGTAGGTAATTTGAACAAAACATTGCGAATAACAATCCCCGCATCATATCCGGCACGGTGGGTAAACATGGGTCCGCCTGCTACATCGCCAATAGCAAAAACTTTCTTGTTGGTTGTGCGCAAGCGAGCATCCGTTCGGATTCCGCTTCGGTCAAACTCAATGCCAGCCGCCTCTAGGCCCAACTCTTTGGTAACCGGTTGACGACCTGTTGCGATGAGTAAGTGGCTACCTTGAATCTGATCACCTGTGCTTAGGCCCGCGGTAATCTCGCCTTCGACACCCGACACTTGCTCCACGCGAGCGTTTTCATGAATCACAACGCCAATGGCTTGCAACCGGTCCCTTACCACACTCGCCAATTCGGGTTCACTGGTCGCCAGCACACGGTCCATCTCGATCAACGTGACCTTGGATCCAAGCTGACAATGGGCCTGGGCCATCTCCATGCCAATGGGTCCACCACCCACAATGATGAGGTGCTTTGGCAGAACTCGATTGTCGAACAGGTTTTCGTTGGTTAAAAACGGCACGTCGTCTAACCCTGGTATCGGTGGAACCACAGCACGACTACCGGTGGCGACGACAATCCGTTTGGCCTTGACCATTGTATCGTTGACCTGAACGGTATTCGACCCGGTAAATTTAGCAGCCCCAAGCAAGACTGTGACGCCCAATCCCTCAAAACGCTCAACGCTGTCATGGGGTTCGATGCCCTTGATGACTTCATGTACGTGTTCCATGGTTTTTTCGAAATCCACCGTGGGTTCAACGGGATCGATTCCAAAAACCGAAGTATCCCTCATGCCCTGGGCTTTTTTCCCGGCACTCAACAATGCTTTTGAAGGAACGCAACCGGTGTTTAAGCAATCGCCACCCATCTTGTCTTTTTCGATGAGCACCACCTCTGCACCCATCTGTACAGCGCCTGCGGCCACCGACAAACCACCGGAACCAGCGCCTATCACACAAATATCAGTGTCTATGTGCTTCATGAGGTTTGTTCACCCTTATCTTTTTTTAAACGTTTCACCAAAATCGGCACCAAGGACAGCAGAACCAAGGCGACCAAAGGAATAATCACCTTACCCTGCAACAAAACATCAGCTCCCACAGAGGAGGACTCGGTTATGGAGCCCAGTCCAGCCCCGACGGCTGCGTAAACAAACGTGCCCGGCATGATTCCAAAAAAAGTTGCCATAACATAGGTACGCGTGGGTACCTGAAAAGCGGCTGCGCTTAGGTTTACTAACCAAAATGGGAACAACGGAACTAACCTGAGAATGAACAAATAGCTCAAAGCATTCTCACGAAAACCTGCCTCCAACTTGGCGACGGTGTCGCCACCCTTTTTCGCCAATACGTCTCCCGCGGCGGACCGTCCGGCTAAGAAAATGATGGTTGCACCAATGGTAGCGCCAATGACAACGGAGATCCCACCGTATACCGTACCCAAAATAAGACCTGACAGTAAGGTCATGATGGCTGCACCAGGAACGCTGATTGCCGTTAGCGTTGCGTACACCACAATGACGGTAAGCATGGCTACGGGTAAATTTTCGTCGGCTAACTGCTGCAACTTCACTTGATTAGAGGCCAATGTCTCTAAGCTCAAATATTGATGCAGACCCGCCGCGAAAAACAACGCCAACGCCAGGCCAATCACACCCAGCGGCAACAATCGCTTCCACATGGGCTTCGCCGTTTCTACTTGGACCTCAGTCATATCGTTTTCAACCTTTTCTCTTGAATCACACCATCTCGACGGGCCTTTGTTTGCAGCAACCACAGCCCAAACACAGTAGACAGGATGCCCCACCCTGCACGCAAGCTCCCCATTAGGGTACCGCTAATTTTGGACCTGCCGATTCGTTGCTTCACACTGACAGGCACCTCTACCACCACGAGCTTGTCCTGTGCGGCCCGAATCTGCATTTCACAGGTCCAACCGAAACCGCGGTCTTGCATATTCATTTGCCGGAGGGCCTGGGCCCGTACACAACGAAACGGACCAAGGTCATAAACCGGAACCTGCCACATCAAGCGAATCAACCCAGTGGCCAACCAATTTCCGAAGCGCTGTTGTGGTGTAAGAACACTATGGGCACCCTCGCTGGCATTCCTATTGCCTATCACCAAATCGGCTCCCTCAGTCATTGGCGCAAGAAGCGTATTGAGCTCACTCATATCCACGGAATGATCGGCATCGATGAAAACCAAGATGTCGTCAGTCTTTGGGTCTGAGGCCCAATAATGCTGTAATGCTTTTTGGCATGCGGCACCGTAACTTCGCTTTGACTCGAACACCGTTTCCGCACCCATGGACTTAGCGATGTCTCCGGTCCCGTCAGTAGACCCATTGTCACAGACAATCACAGAATCCACGACGGGTGAGCCGTGATACTTTTGTGATGAAATGTCACCCAACACAGCACCAATACTTGGCGCCTCGTTAAGGGCTGGGATTATGGCAATAACACGTTTCTCACTTAACATAGCAGTTCGACCACCCGTAGACCTTGGATTTCAGCGTTGTTAGCACAGTTACTCAATAGACCCGGTCAAGCCCTTTTTAATGTCACGGGATTCTGCTTAGTTTTTTGCTACGGGCTATTATCTTGGATGTCTCGGGATGAAGCCCCGATAGCCTACAGCCTTTTCGCTGGACTTTGGCTGTTAGGCTTTCTGGGGTCCTTGCTGGCCGCGTGGGTGGCTCGCAAGCACAGCGTATCTTTCGGTCAGGTCATGTTCTGGTGCATCTTAGTTAGAGCCATCTTACTCAGCGGCGACCCGGTTTATGAAGATGACTACTACCGCTACCTGTGGGACGGCAAACAAACCGTTGAGGCAGGTAGCCCCTATCTAAAAGCCCCTTCTACGTTTTTTGATACGGACCAAGAACCACATTGGGAAACCATCCTGGGGGAAATCAACAACCCTGACCTGCCCACCATTTATGGCCCAGTCAATCAATACCTCTTCGCGCTTGCTCATCTGGTGGACCCAGGTCAGGTTTGGCCCATACAGCTGGCTTTAGCGGTATTGGACCTATTGATCATTGTCATCTTGTCCAGACTGGCAGGTTTATCGTCGGTAGTGCTTTACGGTTTTAGCCCTTTGATACTCAAAGAGTTCACCCTGACCGCACATCCCGATCTCTTGGCCGTGTTTCCAATGTTGCTCGCTGTTTGGTTTTGGAAAAAAGCGAATGTTTACGCAGCGGCAGCGGCATTGGCCTTCGCGGTGTCCGCAAAGCTTTTTGCCTTTTTGTTGGTACCGTTACTCTTACTCTGGCACTGGAAAGCATGGCTGTTGTTTATGGTCACGGTGCTGGCGTTACATGCGCCATTGGCAAATGTTTTGGGACAAATCGAATCTTTGCAAGCCATGGCGGGGGCCTGGCTTTTTAACGCGCCGTTGTACTATCTCACCTACCAATACTTAGACTTTGACGGGGTAAAGCTCGCATCCGGGCTATTGTTTGTCGCGGGTTGCGCCGGTTACTTTTTTTTCAGCCCATATCATCGCCAACAGCCACCGCAAATACCCCGAGGGGACTGGCTGTTCATGGCTTTTTTGCTGGTGTCGCCGGTATTTAACGCCTGGTACTTTGTTTTCGTCCTGGTGTTTGCGGTGATCTATCCCAGCGTCTGGGCCTGGACAGCATCCCTGATGCTGGTGTTGGCTTATGCCACGGGGTTGCAACTCCACGGCCTCGACCTGGAGGCCTATGAACAACCGGTCTGGGTTATTCTGCTAGAGTTCGCGACAATTGCCGCCGCCGCTTTGATACCTTGGCGCCGATTTTTCGGCGTCTTACACTCTAAGAAGTAAGCTGCAATTTATAGCGCTTGTTCAGGTAATAGATCACTGCCCGGAAGTCTGACTGATCCAATACGTCAGCAATTTTTCGCTCTGGCATATCGCAATCATGCAAGCTCACCGCAAAATCTCGGACATTTGATCGCTTAAACGACTTTAGGCTTTTGCGTCTTAGTTTTTGCACTTCAGAGCTACCTGGCACCAACACACAGTAATCGATTCTCTGACTGCGGCTTGTTTTGCCAGAATACACTGCCTTTCCTTCTTCATAGAGAGGATCTACCACTTGGGTTTGCAAGCGTCCTCCACTACCTCCAAAACCACCCGAGGCATGTACTGAACCCATGGCAACCATAAGAATGACTAACAGCGACAATTGTTTCATGATTCTCTCTTCCGGTTTTGGAGTTTGCTCTCATCAACCAGACCTGACCAAAGCCGGTTATATTTCAAAAGCGGGTGTTTTTTGTTGAATAGGTAACCTTGGGTGTATCCTGCGCCGCCACAAGGGCGGAAACCAAGCCGTAAGAATCAGCTCGGCGTAGCCAGCAGGTAGTTGTGGGCTGCCCTTAACACCATCCAGCTCCTGATACACTCGACCCGCATCCATATGATGATGGGCATGTTGCAATAGGTTAAAGAGAAACAGATTCGCCACTTTGCGATCACTGCTCCAGGCGTGAGCCGGACCCACTCTCTCATACGTGCCATTGGAATTTTGTCGCCTTAGCAACCCATAGTGCTCAATGTAATTCACCGTCTCTAACAATAAAATCGCGATAGCGCTTTGGATCACGAAAAATGCAGCCGCTTTTGGCCCCAGCGTGATCAGCAACGCGAACACGACAACGGGTGGCAAAACCACCGCCCAGATAACGAGGTTTTTCCGCGACAAAACCGGTAGCTTGCGTGCCTTGAGCCGACGGCACTCAAGGTCCCAGGCACTAACCAGGGAACCAAACAGCGTTCTTGGCAAAAATTGATACAAAGTCTCCCCCAGCCTCGCAGTGGCTGGGTCTGCTGGTGTTGCCACACGACGATGGTGACCCCTGTTGTGTTCCACAAGAAAGTGCAGGTAAGAAACGCTGGTTAGTAGAAGACCGGCGAGAAAGCGATTCCCCTTTGAGTGCCTATGTCCCAGTTCATGAGCCACCGTAATACCTATAGCGCCGGACACCAGGCCCACTGATAAGGAGAGCCAAAATAGGTCTAACCAGGCAAGGCTTTGCGACTGTATGAGACCGAGAGACATCAAGCTAAAGTGCAACGCGACATAGGTATAAAGCACCGTTGAATAACTGGTTGTTATTGATGGGACCTGAACACTCTGCTGGCCAGCGTTGCTGTTCCTACTATCGATCAGCCTGTCCAAAAGCGGGATGACCACGAACACAATCAATGGAAACAGGCGCCACTGCTGAGATAACACTCCGATAATAAGAAGCAGCGGGAGCGTTAATGGTAAGAAACCTTCTGCTCTTTGGCCCAAGTACCTCGCCATCAAAAGTATTCGTTCGCGCAAAAACCTCTCCTCGCATAGTACGTACACAGGCCAATTCAGCATGTACAGTCACATATACCGGGTGAAAGGAGGATTTGTTACTTGAGTTTTGTTAGGTACTCGCCATCCAGGAGACCGATGAGGCGTCCATTAGTCGAC
>JBCCFQ010000249.1:0-5817 GCA_039029655.1 Pseudomonadota bacterium
TCCGACACTGAGCCCGGCCTTTACGGTAATTACCACAGCGCCAACAATCAAAAAAGCCAGCAACATATCCGCAACGCCGAAATTAGCCGCCTCTAAATCCGACAAATGTATTTTCCATCGTCGAAGTCTTCGCAAATGCAGTCGGCGAGAAAACTCTCGTGGAGACTCAAGCATAGTAACCTGACGTTCCAACTCGTTATTCAACAACGTATTGAGACCGCGAATTCGGTTTCGACTCAAAAAGAACACAAAACCAATCAATAAAGCCACGGTCAAGCTCAGTCCGCCTATACTGGGAAGCAAGTAAAGCAGCATGAGGAAAGCACCGGTAATGCCAATGAGAGACGCCAGAAGTTCTGGCAGTTGCCACTCAAAAAAGTCTGTCAACTCGCGAGCCAATTGAAGATGAGCAGCACGACGTGCCACGGAAATCTCGACATTACCGGCGGTGGCATCCGCTATGTCGTTGTATATCCCTGTATAGACCCGTGTATCGTAAAGCCGACGCCCGACCCCGACGATAAGCCCCAACAACAACAAGCCCAAGAGCCAGCTAACACCAAAGTAGCTACCCTCGATTAAGTCGTCTATTGCGACCCCAAGGGCGAATGGATAAGCAACATAAAGCAAGCGTTCCACCGAGATCAACGAGAATGTCCCGATAATCTTCAAACGGTAGGTGCGCCAGATGCCGGATAGAGTTGGCGAGCCTTTTTCGTTTTGATCCATGCTCACAGCCTCCTGACGACATTATGAGGGCATGGAGAAAAACCTCAAACTCCTTGTTCGAAAAGACTCTCTGTCTAGAAACCGAGGCCGAATCGATATTGAATATTCAAACCGATCATGTCTAGACCTGGATTCAATTCGTCGAGTCCTCCATTGGAGGTGTGTTGTGCCCGAAGTGACAATGACCATTTTTCCTCTAATCCAAACTTCTTACCCACCGCCACGCTGGAAGTGAATTGGAGGTTTCCACCCAAGTCGCGGTCGCCAAAGGTAGAACCTGCTATGTAGGTTGGACTGAACCCAAACTCCAGAAAGGAAGAGGGTGCCCGCCGAAACGAGAATCGCCAAACGGGGCCTAAGGATACATAGGCTCTGGTATTAGCTGGACTTGAGAAGACGCCTGTTGCCAGCTCCCAACGTTGGGCACCCAAAATGCTCGGACCGTTTAGTGAATAGGCGAAACCCAATTGATTGATGTCATCAATACGCCCAACGGATGTGAGGCTGCGAATCTCTTGAGGCAAAGACAGGTAAGACAGCAGACCCTGGGCCTCGGCGGCACGGGCGTTTGACTGCAACACCGTGACTAGCAATAACAACAAACCGGCCACGAAATTATTATAGATAATCGACTGCCGTCTAGTCGCCCAGTTTTTTTTGAAATTTCGATCTCGCAACAACATCTTCCTATTCTCTTTTTATGCTGCCTTTGGTAGACAGGTCTGTAATTGATCCTTGGCGTCTCGGAGCGCCGTTCGCAACCCTTCCTCAATCACCGGGTGATAAAAGGGCATCTGTAACATTTGCTCTATGGTCATTTCGGCTTGATGAGCCCACGCCAGCAGGTGTCCAAGATGTTCAACACGGGGTCCAAACATCTCCGCCCCAAGAAACTGACCGGTTACGCAGTCCGCATACACACGGAGCAAGCCTTTGTTCTGTCTCATTACGCGGCTGCGACCCTGACCCTCAAACGACACTTCGCCGATGACAACACCCTTACCTTTAAGCTCACGGTAGGTGCTACCCACCATCGCCATCTGGGGATCGGTAAACACAACACCCAGTGGCGAAGTGCGAAGACCCTTATCCACAACCGGATAAGTAGCCGCGTTTTTACCTGCAATACGTCCCTCATCAACGGCTTCATGCAAAAGCGTCTTTTGATTGTTTGCATCACCAGCAATGAATATGGAAGAAGCACCCGCTTGCATTGTTTCTGAGTCGAATACCGGCACACCCTTGTCATCTAAAACTAAGGTTGTGTTTTCCAATCCTAAGTTACCTACGTTGGGTGCACGTCCGGTGGATGCAATAACATTGTCTACGACAATGCTTTGGCTCTGGTTTTGATCCTGGTATTCGATCAACACACCTTCTTCCACCGCCACCATCTTGGTAACGTTAGCGTTAGCGTTGAGATAGAACTCTTTGGAAAGCGTCTGTGTCGCAGATGCCATAACACTTGGGTCCGTGAGTGGACCAACTTGGCCACCTAAACCAAACATGTGTGTTCGGACTCCCAGACGACTCAATGCTTGACCTAGCTCTAAACCAATTACTCCGGGACCAAAAACAGCGATTGAGTTCGGAAGATCTCGCCATTCAAAAACATCGTCGTTAACCATTAAGCGATCCCCCAAAGATTCGAATGACCTTGGGTAAACCGGTCGAGATCCCGTGGCTATGACGATACTTCTTGCTTTAACCACCGTATGGTCATCGACAACCAGAGTATTGTCGTCGAGAAATTTCGCTCGACCGATTAATCGTTGTGACATGGGTTCGTTGGTGGCAGCGGCAGCGGCAAAGCCTACGAAGCGATCCCGCTCCGTCCTCACCCGCTCCATCACCGCCACTCCATCAATTTCCACGGCCAAGGGATTGATGCCAAACCCCGATGCTTCTGCAACATTGTGAGCGGCTTCGGCAGCCGCAATCAGGAGCTTGCTAGGCATGCAGCCCACCCGTGCGCAGGTGGTACCGTACTCACCACTCTCAATAAGCAACACTTTGTTAGTCCGTTCTTTGGCTGCCCGGAAGGCGTTCATCCCCGCGGAACCAGCACCAATGACCGCAACATCCACCTGTCGAGTAATCATGCGATCACCTGGGAAGCGTTGAGCTCACGATCAAGGTCACCGTTCAAATGGGCGGCATACAGATCGTCGCTGCCACCAATGTGTCGATCACCAACAAAGACCTGGGGAACCGTGTGGCGACCCGAACGCTGGATCATTTCCTGGAGTAGGTTTGCGTCCTGCTCTACATCCAGCTCTGTATAGCTAATCCCCTGATTTTCCAACAGTTGCTTCGCCCTGGCACAGTAAGGGCACCAACTCTTGGTGTAGATAGTTACTGAGTTCATCACTCTGTCCTTTCACTTAGGTTTTTAGGAATGGTGATATCTTAAGGATCTAAATAGATACGATCTATGGCTAATAGTATTAATTTATGTTATTAATCGTCTTACTTAGAAAGACTATGGGATTGCTATGGAAGTATTGAGTGATATTCTTCGCTCCATGCGGGTGGAATGCAGCGTTTATTACTGCGAAACGCTGTCATCACCCTGGTCTATGGATTTTGTGGACACCACTGCTGCGAGTTTTCACTTGATTCGGCGTGGCCACGCGTGGGTTAGCAGCAAAGACCAGGAAATCTGCCTGTCCAGTGGCGATTTGGTATTTATCGAGTCCGGAAAGGACCATGTGCTTTCCAGTCATCCCCCGGATCAGCAGCCAACGGATCCCGGTGGCGAAACTCTTTTGCTGTGTGGCTATTGGCGTTACGCCCATGAAGTCTCCACGCCCCTGCTGGATGTGTTTCCGTCATTAACCGTGATTCGCGAAGAAGAATTGCTGGCCCACCCTTGGTTAAAAAAGACGTTGGATCAGCTGAGTTCGGAATATTCCGCCCAACGCCCTGGTGCTGACTTGATAGTCAATCGATTAACCGAGGTAGTGCTTATTGAGCTGATCCGGATTAGTTTTGGAAGATCGGAAAAGAGTCAATTCGTAAGGGCCTTGACCGATGAAAAAATTTCCGGCGCACTCAAGCATCTGCATAGCGCCCCGGAGGAAGGTTGGACCTTAGATTTATTAGGGGAAATGGTTGGTATGTCTCGGGCCGTTTTTGCCAAGCGTTTTAAGGAGCTCGTTGGTCAACCCATGTTTGAGTACCTGACTCAATTGCGGGTGCAAAGAGCGAAGAACCTTCTCCAAACCACGAGTCTAGGTGTCTTTGATGTTGCAACAAGGGTTGGGTATAGCTCGGACTTAGCATTCACCAAGGTATTCAAAAAGCATACTGGTGAAACACCAACCTCCTATCGAAAGCAACTCTCGGCATAGTTGATCAAGAAGCCAACTCACGCTTGCGTCTCTCGACGTAATCTACAAGCGCCTCGTCCGTCGCAGGATCCAGTGGTGGCTGCTCATATTGTTGGAGCATTTGTTTCCAAATCTCATTGGCCCGGACAGTCGCGTCAATAGACCCCGCTTCCTTCCAAGCTTCGAAATTTTGGCGGTTCGCAAGCATCGGTGCATAAAAGGCATCTTCATATCGCTGCAGCGTGTGAGCCGTCCCAAAATGATGCCCTCCCGGACCGACTTCAGATATCGCGTCCAACGCCATCTCTTCCGGTTCTAGCGTAATGGGAGTCAAATATTCTGACATCATTTGCAACATTTCCGCATCGATGATCAGTTTTTCGAAGGACGCAGTGAGTCCACCTTCTAGCCAGCCGGCTCCATGATTGACCAAATTCGCGTGACCCATCACGGCACCCCAGAGTGACATCTGACTTTCAAAAGCCGCTTGGGCATCTACGGCATTTGAGACGGTGGTGTTACTGGAGCGAAACGGCAGACCCAAACGCCGTGCGATTTGACCGCTGGCTAGCGCGGCTTTCGTGTATTCCGGTGTACCGAGTGCTGGAGCACCGCTCTGCATATCTACATTGGATGCAAAACTCCCGTACATTACCGGAGCACCGGGTCTCACAAGCTGTGTAAAGGTAACCACTGCCAAGACTTCGGCGGTTTGTTGCACTAAAGTACCTGCCAATGTCACGGGACTCATTGAGCCCGCTAGTGTGAATGGCGTGATGCAGGAGACTTGCCCACAACCCGCCAGCTCAATGATGGCTTCAGTCATAGGCACATCAAGTTGCATGGGCGAATTGGTATTGATGACACCAAGTATTGCCGGGGATAGGCTTAGTCCCTCCCGATCCGTACCCAAAGCAATACACGCCATTTCTATGGAATCCCGAGTGCGCTCCCCGCCCAGGGCATAGGACTGACAATTCTTATCCAACAATCTCGCTTGAGCGAGATACAGATCCAAATGCCGGGTCTCCGCCGGTAAGTCCATAGCCTCAAAACAACCACCCCCCTCTTGATGAATTATGTTGAGGCTTTGAATCAAGCGTAAGTAGTCACACATCTCCTCATAAGTGCCAGGTCGTCTACCCGAATCCAGATCACTACAAAAAGCCGGGCCACCCACGGATGCGAATACAATATGATTGTTGCCCATCTTGATATTATGGTTTGGATTGCGCGCGCGAAGTTCGAACTGCTGGGGCGCCAACGCGACTTGCTCTTTGACCAGATCCGGATCAAATCGGACCATCATTGAGTCTTCGTCCACGTCTGCACCGGCGTTGTGCAACATCTGTCTGCTGCTTGCTTGCAAAAACCGAAGACCGTCAGACTTAAGCACTTCGAGTGCCCCATCTATGATCTGATCTATTTGATCATCGTTAAGCACTTCGATGGGTTTATACGGATTGACAACAGGTTGCCAAGGTAATTGCTTTACCGTATTGGCTTTTCGCTTCGGCCTTCTCTTTCGTCTGGACATACTCCAAGTGTACGCCTAAAAAGGCATGCGAATTAGACTCTCTTTATCAGAAGTGTTTGCAGCACGGTGGCGATGGGGCCTTGCTCGTCTTGAATGACAGCTGTGCTGAGACCAATCCCCGTAGACTGCCAGTCTGATCGGGCAGAAGACGCCAACCATTCTGAGTCAGATTCCCGATGGGCCACAATGGTGATATCAGGATTAACAAATGAGTACCGA
>JBCCFQ010000250.1:0-5816 GCA_039029655.1 Pseudomonadota bacterium
AAGTTCTTGCAAGTCTAAACCCAGCGCATTGAGACCTAGCTCTGATTCCGGCACACCAGACTTGAGTTTAATTCCCTCCTGCGCCCAAGCTTCCAGGCATACCAAGGACCATGGACCGGCTTTTTCCCATCGTGGCGCACTCTGTGACGGGCTGATTTCGCCCCGAATAATCTTGGCGACATCCTTAAGCAGGGACAACGCCAGTTCGAGCCTGCCCTGCCGATGCCACTTCAAAGCTTCCAGTGGAGCACCCTGGGTCAACCGTAGGGCCAACTCCCAATTTGGGCCATCCTCCTGGGCCACTAACCACTGTAAAGCGTCGGTTGGGGCTGGTTTCGACACCAAGAGGCGCTGACAACGACTGAGTACCGTAGCCGGCAGTTTTGACCAATGATCCGATACCAATATCAACACAGAGTCGCCAGGGGGCTCCTCCAATGTCTTTAGCAAGCTATTGGCAGCACTGTGGGTCATGGCCTCCGCCGGGTACAACAAGGCGACCTTACGTTGACCCTGATGACTCTTAAGGGTTAAGGAGCGTGATAAACCTCGGACCTGGTCCACGGAGATACTGGCCTTTCCATCGGCTGGTGTCAGCTCTTCAAAATCCGGATGGCCATCGGCAAATTCACCTGCAGCGGTCCAGTCTCCGGTCTCAAGCAATGATTCTCGCAACAACACAGCCGACACAAAACGGGCAAACTCGACTTTGCCCAAACCCCGCACACCGGTGATCAGCCAAGCATGTGGCACCCGGTCCTGCTGCAACGCCTTGGCCACTTGCGTCTTGCATTCTTCCAACCAGGGCGTTTCCATCATCTAGTGTCCGACCAGAAGGCATCTAGTGCAGTCACAATGTCGGCTTTAACGCTTTCAATGTCTTGGTCTGCCTGAATGACCTTTATGCGCTGGGGAAACTCTCGGGCACGGGTTAAATAGGTTTCTCGCACTCTGGCAAAAAACTCAATTTCCTCCATCTCAAAACGATCCTTGTTCCCCCTTTTCTCAACTCGATTGGCCGCGCTTTGAGTGGGCATGTCCAACAACAGTGTCAAGTCTGGTCGCGCGGATCCCAAGACCAATTGCTCTAACTGATCAATCTGTTCTTTTTTCATCCCACGGCCGCCACCCTGGTAAGCATAGGATGCATCGGTAAAGCGATCACTCAGCACCCAACAACCTCGCTCCAAAGCGGGTTTTATTTTGTTTTGCCAATGATCAGATCGAGCCGCAAATATCAGCAAGAGTTCCGTTTGGTGAGACAACTCGTTGGTTTTATCTAAGACCAAATCTCGTAACACTTCTCCCAACTCGGTACCACCGGGCTCCCGGGTCTGTATGGCGGGAACCTCACGCTCCTCTAACCAATTCATGATGTAAGCGAGTTGCGTCGTTTTGCCCACACCCTCAGCTCCCTCAACGGTGATAAAACGACCCCGTGTCATTGAGATTGTCGCCGACGTTTTCTGAGCTCCACCAAATAACGTTGTACCGCACGTTCATGCTCATCGAGCGTGTCTGAAAAATGGTGACTGCCGTCCCCTTTGCCCGTGGCAACGAAGTACAACGAAGTACCCTCAGCCGGATGCATAACTGCCTCTATAGACCTAAGACCTGGAAGCGCGATGGGTGTTGGTGTTAGCCCGCCTCGGGTATAGGTGTTGTAAGGTGTGTCGCGTGTGAGATCACTTCTTCTTATATTGCCGTCATAGGCATCACCCATTCCGTAGATCACTGTGGGGTCGGTTTGGAGTCGCATATTTTTCTTAAGACGACGAACAAACACACCGGCAATCTCGGGACGTTCGCTATCCAAGCCGGTTTCCTTTTCTACGATGGAGGCCAAAGTTAGCGCATCATAAGGGGAGTCCAGGGGCAGATTCTCGGCACGTTCCTTCCAGGCCTCTGACAGGTGACCCTCCATCCGCTCATAGGCCTGTTTAAGTATGGCGGTGTCGGCACTGCCTTTAGGAAATCGGTAGGTATCGGGAAAAAAGCGTCCCTCTGGATGCTGACCTTCATATCCTAACTTGGACATGATTTCTTCATCACTGAGTCCAAGCAATGATGGTTCAATGGCCTGCTGGTCGTGCAGTGCCTCAAGCATTTGCCGAAAAGTCCACCCTTCAACAATGGTCACAGTATGGAGCTTTACCTGCCCCTCAATAAGCAAATCCAACAGTTCCTTCGGCGTAATCGACGCAGGTATGTCGTATTCACCCGCCCGCAAGCGAGCTGTGTCTCCACGCCACTTAGTGTAGAGCACCAAAAGCTTAGGTGACTCAAGCCACCCGCGCTGCGCAAGATTGTCGGCTAGCTTGCTAACTGAGGTCCCAGGCAACAAATCTAGCGTGCTTGAATCGGACACCGCCATGGGCGATTCGGCAAACCGTTGTAGATAGAGGTAGCCACCACCGGCGCCAATGGCCGCTATTGTCAATCCAACCAAAAAAAGAATGACCAACTTCTTCATCAGTCTCGCCAAAAATTAATCACTTCGGAGAATCGTTTTGTCATTTCACCGATTCTCGTCCAACGTTTACCCACGGTTTCTCCAATCACCGCACCAGGACTCGTAACCTTCGCGACAGGCCATATGCCGATGACGCTATTGGTCAAAAAGATTTCCTCACACTCCCACAGTTCACCCAGAGAAACACTTGCAAAATCTACTTTAACATTGAGTTCCCGTGCCCATGCAATCACTCGCTCTCGCTTTACGCCAGCAACACCACACTGATCCAGTGCCGATGTCACCAGCATACCATGGCGAACACAAAACACATTGGACATGGTTCCCTCAATGACCCGGTGGTGTTGATCCAACATAAGACCTTCTTGATCTTTTTCACTAAGCTCACCGCGTGCTAACACCTGTTCGAGTCGATTAAGGTGCTTTGTACCAGCCACAGGCGACACGCCCAACCTAGTGTTACATACCGTCACGTTTACGCCGGACTCGTAGTATTGATCTGGAAAACTTGGCAATGGGTAAACATACACCAGCCGCCTAATAGTATCGGGAACGGGCTTGTAACCCCGCGGACCGCTACCGTTTGTGCAAATGAGTTTGACTATGCAATTCTGATGTTCCGTTGCGATCTGCGTGAGTTCCGTCTCTATTGAGTGAAGAGGGACCACGGGCAACCGCAGACAACTCGCGCCACTTCTTAGTCGCTTTAGGTGCAGCGATAAATCAATGATGTCTCCTTTGTGCACACGGAAGGTTTCGAATACACCGTGGCCATAAGCCAAACCGCGATCCTCAACGTCAACCACCTGACTCGGCCGACCATCCACAAAACTCGCCAACAGATCAGAACCGGTGCCCAAGGTCATGAGGCTTCCACCGCTTCAATCATAGCGCTCGCCTTAGCCCGTGTTTCCATTAGCTCGGCCTGCGGGTCGGAGTCCGCAACAATACCCGCACCCGCTCTCAAACTGACACTTTTGCCTCGCACTTGAAACGTGCGAATCAGAATATTCAAGTCCATGCTGCCATCGTGATTCAGATAGCCAAAAGAACCGGTGTAGGCTTCACGGGGTGCGCCCTCTAGCTCGGCGATAATTTCCATACAGCGAACTTTTGGACAACCCGTGATGGTGCCACCTGGGAACACGGCACGTATGGCTTGTCCTGGCAAAACATCAGGTTTTACCTTACCGGTCACATTGGAAACAATATGATGGACCCTTTTGTATGACTCCAGCACCATCATTTCACTGACCTTGACGGTACCGGGCTCACAAATTCGGCCCAGGTCATTGCGTTCTAAATCAATCAGCATAGTGTGTTCGGCTCGTTCTTTTGGATGAGCGAATAGTTCCTCGGATAGTCTTTTATCCTCATCCTCATGCCCACCTCTCGGTCGAGTACCTGCGATGGGTCGCGTATCTGCAATCCCTTCCTTTATGCGCAACAATCGCTCGGGAGACGACGAGACAATGGTCGCATCTTCCCAGCTTAGAAAACCGCTGAATGGCGCAGGATTGGTAACCCTTAACTTTTCATACAAATCGATGGCTTTGGTTTCACCGAACAACTCACCACGCCAAGCCCGACTTAGATTTGCTTGATAAATATCACCACGAAAAATCAGCTCCTTCGCTGTATTCACAGCTTTTACAAATTCCTCGGGTGGATCCTCAAAGAGATGTGAAATGAGCTGACTCTCATTCACGAAGGAGCTGTTCGCCACCTGTTCCACATCTCGCAACATCTCCGCCGCTTGAAATTCGTAGCCGGGTTCAGATACCACAAATGCCTGCGACTTGGCATGATCAATAACCGCCGTCACAGGAATTCTTGTGGCAAACGCTGTTGGTAGGTCAGACCCTACCGGTAACTTTAGACTGGGTTCGATCTGTTCGGCGAGTTCGTATCCAAGATAAAGGAACCAGCCTCCAACGAATGGAAGGTTTACAGGTACTGACAACTGCTCGTGGTCGTTCTGCCACCATTGATCTAGGGCCGACAGAAAGTCATTACCACCAACTTTCCTCGCACCCGTCAACCGCCCGTCTGGGCAAAGCACCAGGGAATCACCAGGAAAAGCAAAGACAATGTCAAAGCGGCCGATCTCACCGGATGCCGCGGAACTTTGAACAAAATGTGGATAACGGTGCGGTGCTAAGCGATGCAATCGAATGGGATCGAAGACCGAGCACTCATGAATCTGGGGCGACATGCCTCAACACTCTCGGGCAGCAGTCAACAATGGATAACGGCGGCTTTTGCCTATGGCGCGCGCCTAAAAATGAGCGTGCCATTGGTACCACCGAAACCAAAGGAGTTAGACAAAGCGGTTTCGATCGTCATGTTGCGTGCTTCGTGGGGCACGTAATCCAGATCACAACCCTCATCCGGATTATCCAGGTTGATGGTTGGCGGTGCTACACCATCGCGAATGGCCAGGATACTAAAAATGGCTTCCACGCCACCTGCCGCGCCCAACAAGTGTCCCGTCATGGATTTGGTGGAGCTTACGGCTAAGTTATCGGCATGATCACCGAAGGCTCGCCGAATGGCGATGGTTTCTCCACTATCGCCCACCAACGTGGATGTAGCATGGGCATTAATGTAATCGATTTGATCGGGATTGAGTTCGGCATCCTTTAAGGCGTTGGCCATGCTGCGACGCGCACCATCGCCATCATCCGGCGGCGCGGTCATGTGATGGGCGTCGGCACTCATACCAAACCCCGCCATCTCGGCGTAAATGTTAGCGCCTCGCGCTCGGGCGTGCTCCAGTTCCTCAAGCACCAATACCGCAGCGCCATCGCTTAAGACAAAACCATCCCGTTCCTTGTCCCAGGGACGACTCGCTCGTTCTGGATCGTCGTTTCTGGTGGACAACGCTCTTAAGGCACAAAATCCGCCCAAACCTAGCGGTGTCGTCGCCATTTCCGTGCCACCCGCCAACATAACATCCGCATCGCCGTACTGAATCATCCGAGCCGCAGCACCGATGTTGTGAGTGGCGGTTGTACACGCAGTGACTATGGCGATGTTTGGACCCTTGACACCGTATTGAATCGACACATGCCCAGAAACCATATTGATAATGGAGGCAGGAACAAAAAACGGAGAGACTTTTTTTGGCGACCCATGGGCGAGATACTTCTCTACATTGTTTTCGATGGTTCCAATACCGCCGATGCCTGCTCCCACAGCAACACCAATACGGTCAGCATTGGCGTCGGTCACCTCTAACCCAGAGTCATCCAAGGCATCTTTTGATGCTGCCACGCCGTAGTGGATGAACGGGTCCATCTTGCGCGCGTCTTTTGGCGAAAGATAGTTGCCAATATCGAAG
>JBCCFQ010000251.1:0-5813 GCA_039029655.1 Pseudomonadota bacterium
AACACTTTCGAGATCAGGCTAGAGAAGGGGGAAGATTTTAAGCCCAAGTCCCTAAATTGTCGTCTAATATTTCGGTGTGGTTACCCCTATTTAGTTGTCTTTGTCGTTTTGGATTTGACCGTGAACACGCTGTATTGCGTCAGCAATTGCCTCGGGGCCATCACCTTCTTCCTGCAGAAAGTGCCCTGCCCCTGTTTCTGTCACATCCGCTTCGGGGAAGTGGTTGATCATCTCAGGCAATCTCGTACCCAAAATTGGATCGTTCATCCCCCAAACAATGGCTGTCGGAACTTCCAAGCTTTGGATGTAGTCTACAATGCCCTTGAGTTGCGTTGCGGTAGGATGATCTGGCCCGTCTGCCGCCATTCGCAAAATTGCCAACGGGCCTTTTGTATTACCACTGTCCCGCACCGGTCTTTCATAAAGCTCGAGTACATCGGCCGATATTGAATCAGAATCAACTTGTACGCCAGGCATCTGATTAAATGACGACGTAAGACCCTCCAGAAGAAATTCCCCGATCACTGGTGTTTTGATGACTTTAAGCGGTGTCGGGAGGGTTCCCTTTTCTGTCGGGACGGTGAACACGGTGTTGAGGATGACTGCGCCCTTGAGTAACTCAGGAGAGCGAACAAGCGCTCCCATACCTACCGGGCCGCCCCAATCGTGACCCATATAGATAAGTTCGTCGAGTGCAAGCTGATTTAGAGCCTCATTCATCCAGCGTGTATGATTGTCTAACGTGTGCTGGCTGGCTGGAACCTTGCTGGAAAACCCAAGTCCCACCATGGTCGGCATGATGATGCGGAATTGGTCCCGAGGAAGTTCATTGGCAACTTTGCGATACAGAAACCCAGATGTAGGGGCACCGTGTTGCATATAAACAGGGTAGCCTGATCCAACCTCCAGCACATGAATTTTGATACCCGGCTCGACTTCGACCAAATAGCTTTTGTAATCTTCGTCGATGAATTCTGCTGCATAGTCAGGCAACGGAAACGCTTCAAATGTCCCCATCGCTAAATCAATCGTCCCATTTCCGGTAGGCGTTTTCAATTCACCGTCGCGGGTAAGGATAAAAGCGAAAATACTTACTGCTATCACTGCTATACCGACCAAACTCAACAATATTTTCTTCAATGTCCAACCTCCTTTGTGAATATAAGTCGTCGTTAAATTTCAATTGATTCAGGCTGGTCTCATCGTAACCAGCTGATCCTGCTGCTTTCCAACAAACGGCTGAAGGTCTGCTCTCCATAACTACTCGAATGAACTTGTAAGATATGCTAACAGCCGGCCCCTGCATAATCAATGACTTTTAGTCGTTTCTTTATGACCATTCGTCCAGAAAAATCGGCTCTAGAATTTATTCGGCGTGCCTTTGTGCTATAATGGCGCAATGAAAGAATTGATAACACCGACTCGTTTCAGAGAGACTATGTCGAAATCGGCTGATCCATTGGGTGAAGCGCTCCATTTATTGCGCATGAACAGCATGTTTTATTCGCGGTCTGAGGTCACAGCACCCTGGGGGGTAGAACTGCCGCCATTCTCGGGCTTTCTGTTGTTCCACGTAGTTATGTCTGGGGGTTGTTGGCTTGAAATTGAAGGAACTGAACCCCAACTGATGCAACCGGGTGATTTCGCACTGGTTCCACACGGGGATGGGCACAAGGTCGTGAGTGAACCTGGCAGCCCAACCTTTAATATGTTTGATGTCCCTCGCCAGAAGATTAGTGAGCGGTATGAGCTATTAAGCTATGATGGGGGTGGCGAACCAACAAGCATGATTTGTGTCGCTGTTTGTTTTGAGCATCCGGGCGCTCACCAGCTGATCCAACTCCTACCTAGATTCATCTACATTGAAGCGAGGTATTCGCCCCATTTTGAATGGATTCAAAGTACGCTGAAATTAATGGCGGCCGAAGCCAAAGCGTTACGGCCAGGCGGCGAAACCGTTATCACACGTTTGGCCGACCTTTTGGTTATTCAGGCGATTCGATCTTGGATTGAGGCAGACCCGATGGCTCAATCCGGTTGGTTGGGCGCTTTGCAAGACGAGCAAATTGGCAATGCGATCTTGGCCATTCAGCGAGAGCCAGAGCGGGCGTGGTCAGTGGCCACCCTAGCCAAGGAGGTTGCGATGTCACGGTCTGCGTTTGCGAAACGCTTTAAAGAGCTCGTCGAAGAATCCCCGATGCAGTACGTCACTCGCTGGCGGATGAATGTTGCCTTAACTTGGCTTAGAGAGAGTGATTTGTCACTGGCGGAACTGGCCGAACGCCTTGGCTACCAATCTGAAGCCACATTCAGTCGGGCGTTCAAGCGGGCGATTGGTGTATCTCCTGGGATGGCACGACAAAATAGTAAAGTTCTTAACGTATAACTCAATTAGTCGGCCAAATTCCCTTGTTATTCAAACCAGAATGGTATGTAACCTCGGCTTGGGGTATTAGAGAAGGAAGGGAAGAGGAAGAGATTGGGTCGACGTCCAAAGCAGGCTTTTTAGGCTGGAAAGCGTAAGCGATAGGGCCAGCGGGTAGATTAACCACAAAGTTAGCCTCGCTGTGATGACGGGAATGCTCGATTTGAGACATGTTCTTAAGTTGATCATTGATGGTCTCAATGATAGAACGCTTACGTAACATCACCTTATCAAAGAGGGGCATAAGCTGATTTTTCATATTCTTGCGCAAGAATGTAGCGTAACCCAACACCTTTGCACAAGTAAAGATTAACTACTCACCCTTTGTCAGTGGATTATGACGGCTGTTTTGTCATAAGGAAAGAACAAGGGGTGAGTAAAGACAACGTTGACATTTTCCAACAACATCGTGGTCTGACTATTTCTTAACGCTCAGTTTTGTAATAGACGAAACTTAATTGTACTAGTTAGGACTCAATCTGACAGGTTGGAAATTTTCTTTACTCGTCTAATGCTTCAATCAACCCTCGAATTGTTTCTAATTCCTCATTCAATTTCTGCAATTCACTTTCAACCTGCGCCAAAGCATCCAATAATTCTTGCCGTAGGCTGTCTTCATCGGTTGAAACGGCTGTGTCAGCGTCATCGGTTGCGGTTTCGAAGCCAGGGATGGTGAGTGTGACGATGACCGGATAATGATCGCTGATATCCTGTTCAGCGGCAGGCTGGTCGTAGTCAACGCCATCGCTTCTGTCTTCTGATCCGCGAATGGCGAGGTCGCCGCGTACATTGGCTTCGGTTAACTGATACCCTGTCTCGTCGAGTAAGCCCGGTGAGAGCAAGATGCGATCCAACTCGCTGCCGCTGACGTGGGTGCTACGATCATTCAGAATTTGATGGGCATCAAAAAAATCATCGGATTCGTCATCGGTTTGAAAACCACGGATGATGCCCATTTCGCTATCGGGCGTGGTTTGGTTAAAGCGTTGCCGAGTGTTAAAGTCGCCCAAGATGACGATATTTTCGCTGGCGACCGTATTTTCAACCCAGCCGCGCAGGGTTAGTGCTTGCAATTCGCGGTTATCCTGACTGGTGATAAGGTGTACCGATATCAGGGTTATGGTTTCGTCGCCTACTAATACTTCCAATTTGAGGTGCTTGGAAATATCTTTGTACCCTCTGCTCCGAAATGCGCTGGGGAAGCGATAGCGGCTGGCTTCAAACAAAAGCCCTTCTTCTACCAAAAAAGCCACGTCTTGGCCGGTGTAACTGTCTTTCCCCTCTACAAAAGCGACTTCATACGCCAAGCCGTGTTCATCGGCCAATTCGACCGCGATATCGGCGACAACTTTTGCATTCTCGACTTCTTGTAGGGCTAAAATTGTGGGCTGCATTTCGGCCACAGCTTCAGCTACGGCTATGACTCGTCCGTTATATTCACGCCCGTTGGGGGCGGCAAAATCCCGGCCAATGGTGGAATTATCATCGCGGGTATTGTTGTCATAGAACCATTCCAGATTCCAGGTTACAATGCGAATCGTATGCCCATCTGCCGAAGCGGAGAGCGGAAAAAGTGTTAAGGCAAATACGAGTAGTATGAGTGGTTTGACGTATCGATAAATTTTCATATGGTTATCTCCTGATTGGTATGTAAGTGCATTTTTATAAGGAAGAGGAATAATGTCAATCCCTCATATTGTCAGTATTACCTATGAGCTTAATACAAATGGTGTTACCACCCACCATCGGCGCGAATTAAACCCTTTGGCGAGTGAGGCTCTCACGGCAATTCAAGACGCCGTGGGCATTTTACGTGATGAAGTGCGGATGGAACCCAAACTGTGCATACAAAACGGAGAACCTACTGACACAGCTTGGGAACTATAGGCTTTGGGAATGCCACTGTTTCGCGCGCTGTTGATAATCACGCGCGCTTGTTGATCAGACAGTACGACAGATCGGAAACTGCAGTGCATACGAAGGGCCCAACCGGCACCGTCCCTATTTTCAAAGATGCTGGGTAGATCCAAGCTACCGCACCACTTTGTCAATACGTGCCTATGCGCATATACAGTCTAATAGACCAATCTCACGAGTATCCTGGCTGACCACAGTTCTACAGGCAAAAGAGCGCGGACCAATAGCGTACGTGCCATGGAGTCAGGAGGAAATTGTAGTCTAGACCAGACAAACCATGCTAAATCAACCTTCCGTGATGTTGCTTCTGAGGTTATGCCAGGTAGCTTGGGAGGGGCGTGTGAAGCGGCATGCACATTGGGCTTTGGTAACTGGGCATGCCAACTACCATAGCAGTTCACATCACTCGTTGCGCAAGTCTAACGGATGATTGATTTTCTTTTGGTGCTTCTATAGGTAGTACGATACCACCGCGCCAAGGGATAGCGGCACTTGGCGAGAAGCCATGCTGCTGCGTCAGACAGCGTGACTATGCTCCGGTAGACTGCCATTCACTTAGCGTCACTGTACAGGCCTCCGGTTGCTTCAACATTGCACACTCCCGTAGTCACGCTTGCAGGCGTATCCGACGCGGCTACCTAGCGTATTATTGTTGCGTATATGAAGTACGGCTGTGCAAAGGATAGCATCTCTTGATTGGGGGTCATCCCTCGCAGCTATGTGGCAAGCATGTCACCTAGGGTGCATGACTCTGTTGGGATTAGGCGGCAGTCGTAGCAGTTCCCCAAGTCACCAAACTCAATACATGCGAGAGTCCAGGCTTGATGAGCCTGGCGGTGTTCTTGTGCGCGCCTTGCAGCGTATAGACGTGCGATTTGGGGCTAAGGTGGTACGTGATTCCGGTTGCCGCTGTGTCCGATTACCACTGTACAACACCCTCGACCACCATGCAGCGGTATTCATGCTTCGACCGTTCGTAGAGTCAGGTGTAGGTAGTAGATACCAATGTACAGCTATTGTAACGGAATCTGCTAGTGCGGCTCCTGTTTCCTACCTGTGAAAAGCGTGGAGTGCTACACAATGCAGAAAACCTATGGCTCCAGCGTCTGCACTTGGTAATTTGAGGTTGATCTTCCACTTGAAGCCTGCGTTGGGTTGTTGGAAGACTCGAAACAAAAGTGGAGGATGGGTTGCATTGTAGCCGTGTTGGACAACGTAGGCCCACTATTGGCGCAGTAGCCATATCGCCGGCGACCTCTGCTGTCTGAGTGGACCTTAAAACGATCGATGGCTACGGATGGCCTGGAAGCGACATTAAGTCCAGAATCAACGCGTGTAGAGTTCCAATTTCCATACGTTTTAGTCCTTGAAGGTTACATGCAAATTGTATATGCGCCGTCAAGCAAGCTCCCGCTCGACATCCGGATGCACTTGCGGCACCGATAGCTGCAGTTTATGCAGCCCAGCGACG
>JBCCFQ010000252.1:0-5802 GCA_039029655.1 Pseudomonadota bacterium
GGATTTTATTGTCAATGCTTCCTGGAAACGATTAGACAACTCATTCCGCTCGGCATCAGTTATGGCGTACGGGGGCGGACCTAATTCGCATAAGAAATAAAGCGTGTCATCGGGTCCACTCCTTTCCCGCCAACCTTGGATTCCAGTGCGCCACCACGCCTTGAAAGTTTCAACCCACTCAAGATGTTGAGGGAAGTCAATTTGAACTTGGACCTGTTCTCGATTGGCCACTCGACCTTGAAAACAATCGGAACTACATAGCACTCGATCCATAAATCCTTGATCCCGCTGGTTCAATGGGATTCTTAACTCACGATCTACCACGAAATGGGAAAGGTCAGCACAAAGACGAAGATCCGGCACTTCATCAAGTAGTTGCAGGGTAAAGAACAGGTCATTTAACAAACTGTCTCGATGAGTTTCAAACAACAATGGCAAACCCATGCTTTCAGCTTCTTCCATCCACCGGTAAATCACAGGTATTGCTCCGGCGACCGTAAGAGGCATAACGCCACCGATAACGTTGACCAAACAGGCGTTCAAGGACTTGGCAAACTCGAGAATCGGTAGGAGTTCATTTACCTTGTACGGAAACGCATTGACCATACAGCCCATGCCAAATCTTTCACATAGTGAACCGACTTCTCCATAGCCGTCTATTTCCGCAACGCTGGGATCTATGCAAACACCGGTGAAACCCGCTGATCGAATCTCTTCAAACTGTTCTTCCAACGGTTTCTCTTTAACCCCCGGACGTCTTTGCTCCATAGCCCAAAGTGATTGATAGACGCGTAGCTCTTGCATACAAATGCCCATTTAGGAAATGTGGGTGTTAGGATAGTATGAATCGTATCACCAAAACGGTAACCCTATGTTTGCTTCGTCAGCGCTAATAAGAAGAATTGTTCTCTTGGCGACGGGGTTGCTTTGCATTAGTTGTAATTCCAATTCTGACACCCAGCAATACACCATGAAACGGTTTGCGCTGACCCACGATGGTATCCAACGCGAATACTATTTGTTTGACCCCGGCGACGCCAAAACTACCCAACGGCCGCTTTTGATTTTCTTGCATGGCTATGGGGGCACAGCGACAGGGACAGAATCCGAAACGACAAATGGCCTAAACCGGTACGCGACAAGCCATGGGTTTGCCGTTATTTATCCTCAAGGTACTTGGTTTCGCGAAACCATAAGCGGCACAACCAACATTGTGACGTCATGGAACGATCTAGGCGGCAATCGAGACGAAGGACCAAAAGGCCCGTTATGCAGCGACGATGCACCAAAATATCCTTGTCCTGCTGAATGTGGTGACTGTGGTCGTTGCGGTTGGACATCTTGTCACGACGACCTGGGTTTTCTACAACGGCTCATTGACATCGCAATAGACAAACACAATGCGGATACTTCTCGAATCTATGTGTCTGGCTTTTCCAATGGCAGTATGATGGCTCACCGTTTGGCCTGTCACGCAAGTGACAAAATCGCAGCGGCAGCGTTAGTAGGGGGTCGCTTGGAAAAGGGTATGCAGTGTGTGCCTGGCAACCCTACACCGCTATTGCAAATAAACGGTGGAAAAGACCTCGCTGTGCCTTATGAAGGGGAGCTACCCAATTCAGACTTCTATTACGAGAGCGCCACCAGTGTCGACTTTGAATGGGCTCGGGCAAACCAGTGCCAGGAAGCAGAGGAAAGTTGGTCAATCCCAGTTCATGCACCATCAACTCTGCAATGCACGGCGAGATGTGCAGGTGAAGACAAAGAAACTATAAATTGTCTTTGGAGTGATGGTACACATGTTTGGCCAGGCTATCCCGACAACCATGGCAGTGGGGGTTACTGCGTAACATCTATTCAAGGGCCCTATATGCCGGGCCAACCAGCTTGTGTCGAAGCGGACCCTGACGTGGACGTTTGGGGTTCTCGTTTATTGTTTAAGTTCTTGCAGAAACATAGCTTATGAACGAAACGAGTGGCGAATCTCAGGTAACAACCATTGTAGATCCCGGTCGAGAATGGTTTGAGGGTGAGTCACTACCCAAACGGGTGGACGTCGCCATTATTGGTGGCGGTATCGTCGGTTGCTCTGCTGCTTATTTTCTCGCCAAACAGGGGCTTAGTGTTTGCCTCTTAGAAAAAGGCCGCATTGCCGGAGAACAGTCCGGCCGTAATTGGGGTTGGGTGAGACAACAAGGTCGCGCCAACGCGGAACTGCCGATCATGATTCGCGCCAATCAAATTTGGCAACAATGGCAGTCAGAGATGGACACGGGTTTCGAAATTGGCGGCTGCCTTTATCTCGCTAACACTCAGGACGAGTTACAAGAACACGAAGCATGGTTAGAGGTCGCGAAACAACATAGCTTGGCCACCAACATAGTTAGTGGCACAGCGTTAGACGCCCTTTTGCCTGGTCATGGCAATAAGTGGGCAGGTGCTCTGTACACACCAAACGACGGTCGCGCTGAACCCAACCGGGCTGCCTTGTCCGTGGCAAGAGCCGCAGTGAGTAGAGGCGCTCATGTCTTCGAGCGTTGCGCCGTTAGAGGCCTCGAAACACAAGCCGGAAAAGTTTATCGCGTGGTAACGGAAAAAGGCAGCATTAACTCGAGTACCGTATTGTGCGCCGCTGGCGCATGGACCTCAATGTTCGCTCGCTCATTAAATATCAATGTGCCGCAATTGAAGATAAAGGGAAACGTTGCCCGAACTGAAGCAACGGCCACCGGCCCGACGATGGGCACTGCGTGGGCACCAGACGTGGCAATTCGACGACGTCAAGATGGTGGCTACACCGTGGCCCACGGCAGCGCTCTAGAACACTCATTGGTGCCATCAAGCTTTCGATTTGGATGGCGATTCGCGCCGGCATTCCAACAGGAACGAAATGCCATCAAACTACGAATCAACTCGGAGTTTCTCGAAGAATTTAAACAAGCCAAACGATGGCCGTTGGATCAACCAACGGTGTTTGAACGTCAGAGAATTTTGCACCCAAAACCTTCGGTAAATATGCTGGATAAGACCCGTCGAGCCCTAGACAAGAATTTTCCGGAATTGAAAGACGCGCGCTTCGTTGAAACCTGGGCGGGCATGATCGAGGCATCCCCGGATATGATTCCCATTATGGGAAGTGTAGAAACTTTGGAAGGGTTTTACGTAGCCACAGGCTTCAGTGGTCACGGGTTTGGATTTGGCCCCGGAGCCGGAGAAGCCATGGCCGATCTGATTACGGGAAACAGATCGGCCAGCTCTCTACAAGATTTTAGACTCAGTCGTTTTTTTGATGGCTCTAAGATTGAGCTTGGACCTACGGTTTAGTCGGCATCTGCTATCTTTAGCAGTTGCTTTCCACGGTTCTTACCAGTAAAAATTCGTTGAAAGACCTCCGGCGCATTCTCCAAACCTTCCTGCAGGTCCTCTTGATAGACAAGCTTGCCCTGTTGAACCCAGCCAGCTAGCTGCTGCACAGCCTCGCCAAACCTCTCTGCGAAGTCTAAAACGATAAAACCTCGCATGGTTCCGCGATTAACAATGAGGTTGCCGTAGTTCTTAATGCCAGGAATGTCTCCACTCGCAGAATTATACGAAGAGATGGCCCCACAGAGAACAATACGAGCACCAATTCGAATTTGGGCCAAAACAGAGTCCAGCATCGGGCCACCCACGTTGTCAAAATAAACGTCAATGCCCTTTGGCGCATGCTGATGAATCGCTTTTGCTACATCATCTTTTTTGTAGTCAATGGCAGCGTCATATCCCGCTTCGTTTTCCAGCCAACTGCACTTCTCTTCACCACCGGCGATACCAATGACTTTTGACGCACCCAACATCTTGGCCACTTGCCCCGCCACAGACCCAGTCGCACCCGCCGCACCAGAAACCAACACGACATCCCCTTCCTTCACTTGGCCAATTTCTTTCATACCAAAATAGGCCGTGATGCCGGTGACGCCTAGTACACTCAATGGCATGGTTAGAGGCGTACCGGGTGGCACTTTCGAAACTGACGAAATCCCGCCGCCGTCACTCACCGCATAGTCTTGCCAGCCAAAACCACCGGTCACAATATCGCCCACAGCAAAATCGCCATTTTTTGATTCAACTACGCGACCTACACTGAATCCTCGCATCACTTCGCCGATTTGGATGGCCGAGACATAGCTGTCTCTTTCATTCATCCATACACGAAGTGTGGGATCAAAAGAGAGCACCAAGTTCTGTACCATGAACTGGTTGTCTCCAACCTGCGGCATGGCCTCCTCATGCCACGAAAAATTTTCTCTAGACACCAATTCTTTTGGGCGGTTAGCCAGCCGCCACTGTCGATTCACTCCATCCACCAAACAATCCTCATTTCTCTTTGTTATTACCCATGGTCATAAAACGTTCCGCAATTTTTTGCATTTCCCCTGCTGTCACCATACCTTGCGAAACGAAACTCTTGAACATTGAAGCCACGTCAAATCCATCAACACCTTCCATCATCTTGGTTCGCACGGTGTCGATAATTTCTTTTTGTATGCCAGCGACATCGGGCAACCCAACCGCTTCACGAAACTCCTTCGGCGTAAGGTCAACTTCCAGCTTTAGTTTCATATCAAGTTCCTCACAAAAACTTTGTGCGTAATCGGCGCATGCCACTTAGCCAACGATCGTAGTCCTGAGCCTTGTGACGGTAATACTCCAGGGCCTGGGGATGAGGCAAAATTAGAAACTCTTCCTTTTCCATTCCCCGCACCACGCAGTCTGCAACAACTTCAGTGGACAAAACACCATCCAAACTCTGAGGCCCAGGTCCATGTCGCTCGGAGTCTCTGAGCAATTTGGTATCGACACCTTGGGGGCAAAGCACTGACACAACAATACCATCGTCCCCGTGTGTAATGGCTAGTGATTCTGCAAACCCAATGGCCGCATGTTTGGTAGTAGCATAGGACGCACTGCCAATCTGACTCAAGAGTCCTGCCGCCGAGACTGTATGCAGGAAATAACCTTGACCTCGCTCAATCATACCCGGTAACGCCGCCCGTGCGGCATATACATGGGCCATTACATTGACTTCCCAAATCTCTTGCCAACGATCGTTTGGACAAGAAGTCGCCCAGCCCTCGGAACCATCTGCGAAACCGATACCCGCATTGCTGACTACGATATCTACCCGCCCGTACTGTTCTTCCGTTTGCTGAATCGCCTGGGCCAAGCTGGACTCATCGGTGACATCTACTTCAAATCCGCGGCCACCACACTTGTCGGCGACACGATTGGCCGCCTCTCCATCCAAGTCCAGAACAGCCAGTCCCGCAAGGCCGATCTGACTAAACCTTTCGCAAAGTGCGGCACCAATGCCGTTACCGCCACCGGTTACGACGGCTACCGTGTCTTTGATATTCATTCTTGCTCCACTAACGACCAGGCATAGTCAGAGATTGGTTTGGCCAAGGCCCCTTTTTGTGCAGCCTTTTCGTTTGATGCATTCCCCTGCGCCGCCCGCGCTGCGACACCCTGCAAAATGGCAGCTATGCGAAACAAATTAAAGATCAAATAGAAAGACCAGTTTTTAATTTCATCGCGACCCGTTCTTTCGCAATACAACTGTATGATTTGTTGCTCCGTGGGAATATTGAGTGCCCTGAGGTCAGAGTTGCCTAGCCCTGTTGGTAGTCGCCAGTTCATACAAAAATAGCTGAAGTCCGCTAATGGATGGCCAAGTGTCGACAACTCCCAATCCAAAACCGCAATGATTTCTGGCTTTGTTGGATGAAACACCACGTTGTCTAGTCGAAAATCCCCGTGGAC
>JBCCFQ010000253.1:0-5796 GCA_039029655.1 Pseudomonadota bacterium
CTCCGAAGAGATTATGCGGTATTAGCCCGAGTTTCCCCGGGTTGTCCCCCACTATAGGGCAGATTCCTAAGTATTACTCACCCGTCCGCCACTCGACGCCTGGGAGCAAGCTCCCATCGTTTCCGTTCGACTTGCATGTGTTAGGCATGCCGCCAGCGTTCAATCTGAGCCAGGATCAAACTCTTCAATTTAAAGGTTTGAGTTGTTCGATCACTGACCAATCTACTTAAGTATTTTGGGCAGCTCACGAAATGCGTCAAAACAGAAACACACGCGAGCGCCCGCACAAATTACCTGATTCAATTGTTAAAGAGCAAAACGCCCGGCGCAAAGGCCAGGCAGACCGACTATTATACCGGGAGTTCCGGGTCGGTCAATTTGTAATTTCGGCTGATTTCGGGAGTTGTCGAGTCCCTAAAAAAAGCTGCCCTCAACTCGTCGAGGGCCGCGGCATTATCCGGGTTCAAGGGATGGCGTCAACCGCTTCTGAGGGTCTTTTTGACAATTAATTTTGGACTGACCAGAAATTGGTCAATCCGCTCAAAAATAGCGTCTCGGGATAGCCCGTTTTCCAACGCAAAAACCCCTGAAAACAGCTTTTATTGGGGAAGTCACTGTGGACGTTGAAGCCGCACTTATTGCATTAAAACATGAGGTTAGCCGATTGAGCTACAATCCCTAATGGTGCGGTAGGCGTCGCAACCGGATTTTTATTAAGGGGAGGCCTCGGTTTGTCCCATTTCGAATTTATTTTCGTTCTAGTATCCATCATCTTGGGGCTTGGGCTCGCCAACCTCCTCAATGGCATCGCCAAACACCTTCAGGGCGGGTGGCGCAACCTGGATGTTATGCACCTGGCATTCGCCTTTGGCATGGTTCTGGGGATATTCGTAGTCTGGTGGGGAATGTATCGATGGGAGGACTACAGTCCCTTCGATTTCGGGACCTTTATGGTGATTGGGCTGTATGCCTCAATCTACTACTCCATTTCGGTGATACTATTTCCCCGACACGGGTCAGTGAGAACCTTTGGCCAGATCAGAAGACCTTTTTACGCGGCCCTCGTCTTGTACCTATTTTTAGAGCTGGCGTACTACCAAGCCGGGGACCTAGTAAAGCCTGTCTACTATAACTTTGTCTGGCTGGCGGCCCTGGGGATTTTCTGCGCCGCCGGCTGGCTGAGAAAACGTTGGCTGGATACGGTGGCCGTGGTGTATTGGTATGGTTTATACAGTGGTTGGTGGTTTATCAATAAATTAGCGTCGTAAATGCTTCACGCAACATCCTGGTTGGATAGCCGTGCAAACTCCCGAAGGTGATAGTCACTGTCCCCTAATTGATGATCAATCATCACTAAGCGCTTAGCGTAATGCCCCAGAGGATATTCCCAAGTCATACCTATGCCACCATGGAGCTGGACACACTCCTCGGCCACCAGTTGTCCGGTCTGACCAACATGATACTTGGCAGCCGCCACAGCTAAATCCCGTTCTTTGGGTTGGCTATCCAACCGGTTGGCCGCACTGATGACCAGAGACTTGGCCTGATCCACTTCTACTAGCACGTCCACTATGCGGTGGCGAAGCGCCTGGAAAGTACCAATGGGCTGACCAAACTGCTTCCGATCTCTCAGATACTCCAAAGTCATTTCACAGGCCTTTTCCATGCAGCCTAAGGCTTCGGCACACAAGGCTACCCGACCTCGAGCCAAAACTTCCTGCAATACTTCTTTTGCCTGGTCCCCTTGTAACAGACACTCCGCATCTACACCGTCAAACTGCAGATTCGCGGCTCGACCGCCGTCCATCAGTGGGAATCCTTTCTTTTTGAGGCCATCATTGTCACCAGAACACAGAAACAAACCCAGCGAGTCGCCGCCCTCAATCTCGGCGAAGGTCAAAAGCCATTGGGCCGTATCACCGAAGGCGACCATGGGTTGTTGCCCGCTCAACCTCCAACCCGTGTCACTGGATGCCGCTGTTACGGCGTTTGCACCGACCTCATAACGAGCATCCGGCATCACCAAACCCAACGACGCAACGGCTTCCCCGGCCAAAACCGAGGCGAATCGTTCTTCATGGTTACCCACGGCCGCCAGCGCACTCCCCACCAGAACGCCGTTGGACAAGAACGGTTCAACCACCAACGCCCTGCCCAATTCTTGGAAGACCACCAATAGGTCTAAGCCACTACCCCCAAAACCACCCACACTTTCAGAACACACAGCTCCAATAAACCCTTGTTCGCCAAACTCGGTCCATGCTTGGGAGTCAAAGCCAGACTCTGTTGCAGCACCTGCCAAACGCCGGCTCATGGGGTATTGGTCTGCAAGATAACGGGCAATGGTCGCTTGCAACATTTGATGATGTTCAGACAGTTCAAAATTCATGGCGACCCCCGCTACACACCAATGATGAGTTTGGCAATGATGTTTCTTTGAATTTCATTAGAACCACCAAATATGGACAGCTTGAGGTTGTTTAGGTAATTCGCCGTCACGTTGGTCTCAAGCTGATTTTCGTTTTCCTCAAGATCGCGCCTATCAGCTGCCGCTTGCGGCCCTAAAGCACGACGACAGAGATCAAAAATACCCTGTCGCACTTGAGTACCCTTAAGTTTAAGCATGGAACTTTCCACACTCGATGATCCACCCCGCATCACCCGATCAATGGCTCTTAAGTTTGTGATCCGTAGCGCCATTAAATCGATTTCTGCTTTCGCAACTCTTGCGGCAAACAAAGGATCATCCAATAGACAACTCCCATCCTTTTGTTTCTTGCTAGCCAACTGTTTCAAATTGTTTAAGGCGCTGGCCGCGATACCGACGCCAGCAAGATTGGTGCGTTCATGGGTGAGCAAGTACTTTGCCACCGTCCAACCCTGGTTCTCCTCCCCCACCAGGTTTTCTAATGGCACCTCTACGTCATCAAAGAAAACCTCGTTTACCTCATGGGCACCGTCCAGGGTAATAATGGGTCTCACCGTGACCCCTGGGGTATCCATGTCGATCAAAAGAAACGAAATACCGGTTTGAGGCTTACCGCTGGAGTCCGTTCTCACCAAACAAAAAATCCAGTTGGCATGCTGGCCCAGTGTTGTCCAGGTTTTTTGACCATTGACCACATAATGATCACCCTTCAAAACCGCTTGGGTTTTTAATGAAGCCAAATCGGAACCGGCACCCGGCTCGGAATATCCCTGACACCACCAATCCGTACCGTCGAGAATTCGCGGCAAGAAACGTGCTCTTTGGGCTTCAGTCCCGAACTTGATTAACACGGGACCCAACATATTGAGCCCAAAGGGCATGACTCTCGGCGCACCGGCCAAGCAACACTCTTCATCGAAGATGTTGGCGAAAACTGGGCTCCAACCGGTGCCCCCATACTCCGGTGACCAACCAATGGCTAACCAACCTTTGTCGTTTAGCAAGCTATGCCAAGTTTCGTAGTCCTCTTTGCTAGGATGCGCCCCTGATTTCACCTTGGCACTGATCTTGGCGGGAAGTTTTTCTTCAAGAAACCCGCGAACTTCATCTCTAAAGTCGAGTTCTTCTTGTGAGTAATTCATATCCATGGTGAATCCTAGAGTTTAGTGACAAGTAGCTAGTTGCAAGTTGCAAGAGACAGCTATCGAGGTTTGCTCACAACTTCTCACTTGTCATATCGTTTAGCGTGGTTGATGTCTTCGGGCAGGTGTCTTCCGGCAATAAAAAAGTGAAAGGCGGACCAAAGGTAAAAGAAACTCGAACCGATCAAAGCATAGCGAAGAGAATCAATACCATAGCTAGGCGCTAACCATTCGCTGGCAATCCCCACAACCCAAGGACCCGCACCTAGACCAATGATGTTTAAGATGAACAACATGATCGCCGCAGCCACTGCCCGTATTCGGATGTGGGCAATATTTTGGGTTTGAGCAAAACTGGTTGCCAAATAAAAATTGGAAAACATGATGGGAGCACACATCAAGGCGATGGCCATATACTTATCTTGAGCCAGATAAGCGATGACCATTAGAGGTACAGCAACAACAAACGCAGGGATAATCACCCACAAACGCCAGCGAACGTCTCGACTTCCAAACCGATCTGCAAGATAGCCGCCAAAGAAAGTACCGATCCCACCGGGAATACCCAGAATTAAGCCCAGCCAAGTACCGATTTCACCAGACCCCATACCATGGTTGCGAGCAAGAAAAGAGGGCAACCAATTTATCGATGAGTACCCGGCAAAGGCGGCAAGACCTGCACCCACGGCTAAGTGCAAAAACGTCTTCCGGCCTAGCAAGTAACCCAAGGCTTCGGCAAAACTTGGTCTCTCGCTCCCCGAGAGTGGCGCCAAACCCCCTCTTTGCGGCTCTTTCACCGTAAATCGAAAAATCAAAGCCACCAATATGCCGGGAACACCGACGACGAACAGTGCGTAACGCCAACCAAACCATTCGTTGATCCAGCCCCCGAGAAACAAACCAAACATTAATCCCAAAGGTATGCCTAAGGAATAGATACTCAGGGCTGTGGCCCGGTTTTGTTCTGGATAGTAATCGGACAACAAAGAATGAGCCGGTGGGCTGCAACCCGCTTCACCAACGCCCACACCAATTCTTGCTAGGGCGAGTTGGAAAAAGTTTTGTGCCAGGCCACACAACGCGGTCATGCTACTCCACAAAATCAACGCATAGGTAATCAAGTTGCGACGGTTACTGCGATCAGCCAGCAATGCTACGGGCATGCCGAGGGTGGCGTAGAACAGAGCAAACGCAAACCCAATTAAGAAACCACCCTGGGCATCGCTAATCCCTAACTCTGCTTGAATAGACGGCAACAAGACCGACAGGATTTGACGATCAATAAAATTAAGGGTGTAAATCACCATCAAAATCACCAGCACGTAGGTGCTGTTGGTTTTCTGATCGTGATAAGTATGCGTTTCTGTGGTCACAAGCGATGAACTCCCCCTACATCCAGGTCTGTTATCCCGTTTACCAGCGAATTAGTCAACTGCTGCAATGAACCTTTGCCCTGCCAACACCCTTGCAGAGCTTCTGTCCAAACAACATAACTATTCCGTCAGGTGTTTAACTGATGGTGCGGCGACACGCCAAGCTATCTTGACCAAGCTTTCTGAAAAGCTTGCGTCATCACTAAGCAAAGACAGTTCATTCTTGCTCTACTCCCCGTGTTTTGAACCGCCGGACGGATTTCCAGCCGGGCACGTCCTAGCCATGGATGGCCTGCTTAATTGTCAGTAGTTTTCGGGTAGGGAATTGTGATATTGCGACGCGGAATCGTCGTACCTACTCAAATCGCTAAACTTCTAGTGGCCAAAGTGTGGACTTGGACTAAGATTACCCTGACCCTAAACTTGCCCCAGCCAAAAATCGGGAGACCTCATGACAAACAGTGCTAGCAAACCCAGGGTTGTTCGCGCACCCACGGGTACCCAGCTCACCGCCAAGTCTTGGTTAACGGAAGCACCACTGCGAATGCTCATGAATAACTTGGATCCAGATGTTGCAGAGCGACCGGAAGACCTGGTGGTTTACGGCGGTATTGGGCGCGCCGCTCGCAACTGGGATTGCTTCGACAAAATTGTAGAGAGTCTGACCCACCTGGAAGCAGACGAAACACTATTGGTTCAATCGGGCAAACCCGTAGGAATTATGCGTACCCACAAGGACGCACCCCGGGTGCTCATCGCTAACTCTAATTTGGTCCCCGAATGGGCCAACTGGAATCACTTTAATGAATTAGACCGCAAGGGTCTGATGATGTATGGCCAAATGACCGCCGGA
>JBCCFQ010000254.1:0-5775 GCA_039029655.1 Pseudomonadota bacterium
CATCAGGAGAAGGTCATCGGTAGTTTAGAGCCGGGTAAGTGGGCGGATTTTATTTTGGTTGACCGAGACTTTTTGAAAGCGTCTAGTCTCTGGCAGACCCAGGTGCTGCAAACCTGGGTGGCGGGTGAACGAGTTTTTCTGAAGGCCCAAGACTGAATTCGGTTCAAAACATATTTGGCTATGGTTCCCTGATGTGGCGGCCAGACTTTGCCTATGTTGAAAAAACGCCGGCGAGGATTGAGGGTTATTCTCGCAGGTTTTGGCAGGCATCGCCGGATCATCGGGGTACGCCGGAGGCACCGGGTCGTGTGGTGACCCTGACAAAAGACGTTGCGGGATTTACCGATGGCTTTGTGTATCAAGTGCAATCCGAAGTATGGGCTGAGGTTTTAGCGGTTTTAGACCTTCGTGAGCAAGCAGGGTTTGAACAGATTGAGATACAAGCCACGGTGGCCGATAGTGGCGTGGTCAATGCTCTGACCTATTTTGCCAATTCCAACAATCCCCATTTTCTAGGTGCGGCCTCTACGGATGTCATGGTGGAGCAAATCTTACATTGTGTCGGGCCCAGTGGACCCAACCGAGACTATTTGTTGAATTTGGCTGGCACATTGCGTCAATATGGCCTCAACGACGAACACGTGTTTGAGTTAGAGGCAGCGTTGCTTGAACGCCTAAATGGTGAGCGAATAGGAGAACATGAGTGAACGCGGTAACACGCTGGTTTAGACGACAAGTGTCAAACCCACAAGTGGTCACGCTAGTGCTGGCCATCTTTAGCGTGTCCATTATTTTGTTCTTATTTGGCAATATGTTGGCGCCTGTACTGGCTGCCGTCGTTATAGCCTACTTGTTGCAAGGCCTAGTGGCTCGGTTACAAAAACATGGTATGCCTCATATGATGGCGGTGTTGCTGGTTTTTGTTTTGTTTGTTGCCACCGCGGTGCTACTCACTGTCGGCCTTTTACCGTTGTTGATTCGTCAAACGACTCAGTTGGTTCAACAGATTCCTCAAATAGTCGCTCGAGTGCGAACGTTGCTTGAGGAGCTGGCCCAGGATTACGCTGAGTTTTTCCCTGAGGATACCTTAGCGACCTTTACCCAAAACTTAGGCGAGCAGCTGATCGGCGGTGGACAGACTCTTTTGACCTATTCTTTTTCAACCTTGACCACCCTCATCACCATCGGTGTGTATTTCATCTTGGTGCCATTGTTGGTGTTTTTTATGGTGCGAGATAAGGATCGTATCATTGACTGGTTCACCAGCTTTTTCCCTCCCGAGAGACAGTTGACCGATACCGTATGGAAGGAGGTAGACGGTCAGATTGGGAATTATGTGCGGGGTAAGTTTTGGGAAATCGTTATTGTGGGATCCGTGAGTTTTGCCGTTTTTACGTTTCTCGGATTGGACTATGCCGCCTTGCTCGCGGTTATCACTGGGTTTTCGGTGCTGATTCCCTACGTAGGTGCAGCGGTGGTCACTATTCCGGTGGCCTTAGTGGCGCTGTTTCAGTGGGGTGTGAGCGGAGAATTTTATTGGGCCGTGATTGCGTATCTCATCATTCAGGCGTTGGATGGCAACTTGTTGGCGCCGTTGCTTTTCAGCGAGGCAGTTAACCTGCATCCAGTTGCCATTATCGCCGCCATTCTGTTTTTTGGAGGTATCTGGGGGTTTTGGGGTGTGTTTTTCGCCATCCCCCTGGCCACGGTCATTAACGCCATCATCCGAGCTTGGCCCAAGGCCCGGCCCACTGAGGGCACTCCCGTGGTCCAGGGGCAGACAAGTTAACCTAATGAATTATTAGGTTAAATTTAACGCCCTGGTTGTCACAGAATCGCCAGAACCATGAGGATCAAACCAACCAGACTGATCCCAAAGGCGATGGTCCGGATCCAAGGGGTTCCAATCACGTACAAAATGCCGTGAGCCAAACGTCCTAGAAAGAACAGTTGTGCTCCCAGTAAGGCATTGGTGCTGGCTAGGGACTCGGTGGGCATGAATGCAGCCGCCACGAAAATGGGTGTGGCTACCGCAATACCCTCTACATGATTACGGACTACTCTGGTCATGCGCCCAGGAAATCCTGGGAGGGGATAGGGGAGGTCGTCCCTGGAACCTGCGGCGGCTTTTAAGCCAACTTGGGCGGTGCCAGCACCCCCTTGGATGACCAGGAGCACGAACAGGATTAGGGCGCTATAAACATAGTATTGCAACACTGGGTCCATTATTTCCTCCTTTCACGGGTGACAATGAGTCCATGTTAAGCTATGCTCACGCGCATAAAGAGTCACTAAATTGCGTTAAGGATATGTAAATATGCAGATGTTTGATTGGGATGACGTGCGACATTTCCTGGAGGTTGTGAGGAGCGGATCTACCACCCGAGCGGCGGACCGCTTAGGTGTCAATCAATCCACAGTGTCTCGGCGCATTTCTGCTCTGGAGCGTCGGCTTGGTACCGGTTTGTTTGATCGATCCGCCGGCAGTGGATGGGTGATCACCCCAGCCGGCGAGCGGATGGTGGAAGCCGCCGAGCAAATGTCGGAGCAGGCCGATAGCATTCAAAGACAAATCATTTCCGATACCACCGATGTGCGAGGTTTGATTCGATTCACCATCGGGGATTGTTGTATGCAAGAGTTGGTGATGCCCAGCATCAAACAGTTCATTGAGGAGTATCCCGGTGTTCGCTTAGAAATGATTGCCTCCAACGAACCTCTTAACCTCGCGGCGAGAGAAGCAGACGTTGCCATTCGCTTGACCGATGAACCACCAGCCAATGTGGTGGGTAAACGAATCACCACCCTTGGCTATCAAGTGTATGGCATACAAAGGTGGGTAGAGGCACTGGAAGAGGGAGAAGAGGACGTGCCTTGTATCACCTGGATTGGCGACGGCAAAACGCTACCACCCTGGATTAAGCGAAATTTCCCAAACACCAGTCGGGTACACCGAGTGAATTCAGCGTCCCTGGCACTCAGCAGTGCCCGTCAAGGTTTAGGTATTGTGCAACTTCCCTGTGTTATGGCTGACCCTGTCGACAATTTGAAACGAATTCCGGTGGACTTCGTGGAAGAGGGTTGGGGTATGTGGGTGTTGAGTCATGTGGATCTGAGGACAACCCCAAGGGTAAGAATTTTTCGGGACTATATGGTGAAGGCGTTGAATGAAAGGAAGGGGGAGTTGGAGGGGGTGTTGCCGCGGGGATAGGTCTTGGTAGCCTGATGCAGGCTCCAGGCTTTCGCGGTTGCTTTCGGAAGCCGGGGGTCTGAGGTCCGAAGCCAAGTTCGTAGACCGTTACAACTTTGACCTGCCAATGCACTAGTAACGTACAATTAGCCTTTTGAGCGGAACCTCCTATGCCCCACACCCTAGAACCCGCATCCAGTGGCCGTGCCAAATGTCGTGGCTGTGGTCAAAAGATCGAAAAGGGTGAGATCCGTTTGGGGGAACGACAGCCCAATCCGTTTGGGGATGGGGAAATGACTTTATGGTTTCATCCCACTTGCGCTGCCTTTAAGCGTCCTGAAGTTTTTTTAGAGGTATTGGACACCTGTGATGCAAGCGGCATCGACGCTGAAACTTTGCGCGGGTTTGCCGAGCACTCAGCCGGCCACCGACGTCGGGCAAGAATCAATGGCGCACAAAAAGCACCTACTGGACGTGCTCGGTGCCGACACTGCAAAGAAATGATCGGGAAAGGGTTATGGCGTGTGCCGCTGGCTTATTTTGAGGACGGCAGATTTCAGCCCTCGGGGTTTGTCCACATGACTTGTGTCAACGATTACTTTGAGACCACCGACGTTTTGGATGCCATTCGTCATTTCAGTCCAGAGTTAACCGATGCAGACTTTGTTGCCATTAAGGCGGAGTTAAACGCATAAAAAGAGCCGGGGACGTGAATCCCCGGCCGCTCTGTAAGGTTAGTCGGACGTATATCCTAAGGGTGGTTCTAGAGAAAAGTGATCGTCTGGGAAGCTGACCTCAAACTCGTATTGAGCTTTAACCTGTAACGTCTGTTGCTCACCTAGATTTGAAATGACCTCCAGGGCAACTGGCAAACCAGTGAGTTCCTCGGCCCACAAAGTCATGGCATTGCCTTGGATATTCACAACAAAACCCACAGACCATTTGCCATTAACTAACTGTCTCGCTAAGACCGTGTCAGCTCCGGTTTCGATTTGTTTCAGTTGTTCCAGAAATCGGAAAGACTCTTGTGTTTCCAGCTGGAAGCCGCCGGGTTCACCGATATCGGATAAGCGATATTGTTTTGCGTTGTGATTTATGGCTAACAGGGTTGCGCTGGGTAGATCCAGGATCATGCTTAGAGAATCCGCCAGTTCAATCCGTACTTGGCCAGGCGCGCGAAAGTCGCTGGTTACCTGAGTTAGCGTCTGCTCGCCTTGCTGAGTGGTTGTCACAGCACGAAAGCTTGTGATGTGGTTGAGTTTTTCTACCACTGAGGCCAGCGCTAACTGCTGTTCGCCAGGCCAAAAACCGATCATGGCAAACATTGCGACTGCAGCGGCAGCTGCCGAGGCCAAAGACATTTTTGGCCACCAGGTAAGTGTCTGTCTTTTGGAGGCCGTGGCAAGTCGTGCCATGAGTTTGTGTTGGGCTTGCTCAATTTGACTCTGTCGGGGTTGATCCACCACAGCGTCTACAAAATCCGACAAAACGCCCAGCTCTTCGGTGTGTTCATTAGTCATGGCGATCTCCTTTTTCAGGTGTTAACCAATTGCGTAGTTTGTTGTGCACACGATGTAGCACTACGCCAATCTTGTTTTGTGTTACGCCCAGCTGTTTGGCGATTTCCTTGTAACTCATTTGTTCGAAGTGACGTAAGCCAAAGACCAAAGCGTCTTTTTGAGATAACCGCGCCAAAGCTCGACGCAATTGCTGTGCCCGCTGCACACGCAACACATCCACGTCCGGCGATTCGGTTGTGGTGAGTTCCACCGATTCGTGGGTCCGTCGACGTTCTCGACGCAGCACATCAAGGGCATGGTTTTGGGTCATGACGCGAAGCAGGGCGGGCCAATTATCCACCTCGTCCCAAAACTTCTGGCTCCGGCGTTTCAGCAATTTGAGGTATACCTCTTGCTGAACATCTTCAGCTTGCTGGGGATTACCCAGTATTCGGTAGGCGGTAGCAAACACCATGGGGCCATGGAGTCTGGCTAGGTCTGTGACCCTTTCATGAGTACTGGCTTGAGTCACACCTATATCCAGGATACTTTGAATAGTAGGCACATTGGGGCTCCTATGTTTCGGTTGTCAATATCCCTGACGTATGAGCCTCCACATTTATTACACTTTTTTGGTCCTGCCTGTCCGAAATTGGGGTTCACGTACGTCTTATCTAAAAGCACACCAAAGGGAGAACTACCATGCAGTACCTATTGTTGATTTATGAAGCTGAGGAAATCTGGGAAAGTAAAACCCCTGAAGAGCAGGGTGAAGTCATTGCTCAGCACGAGCGAATGAGTCAAAAAATGACCGAGGACGGGGTCACTTTTAGTGGGCAAGCGCTAATGCCCACCAGCAGCGCTGTGTGTGTCCAAACGAGAAATGGCCAAAGGCAGTTAAGAGACGGGCCTTTCGCCGAGACCAAAGAACAGCTGGGTGGATTTTATTTAATTGACGTTGAGTCTATGGAACAGGCCATCGAGTATGCCGCCATGCTGCCCCACGCCGAGATGGGTACCATGGAAGTTAGACCCGTTGCGGATCTTTCCTAGAGCCTTTGCCGTTATGACAGACTTACCCCGCAG
>JBCCFQ010000255.1:0-5765 GCA_039029655.1 Pseudomonadota bacterium
ATAGGCGTCGCCATCGGTGATTTCATGTCCAGTGTCGGTCGAGGCCATCGCAAAGCCACGCGTCAGGAGACTCGTTATATCCCCAATGACACCCGCTGAGCCGCCGACCGTAGAGAACATGAATCGACCATTCCAGTTATCGGGCATGGCCACCTCGAAGCGGATCGCACGATTGATAACCCCACGAACGTGGCAGTAAGCGGGAGTGGTTTCCGTTGCGGCCACACGCACTCCAGGTTCGATCGCCTGATTTATGTCGGTGGCGCGCACCAGGTTGTGACACTGACGAGACGTTTCGGCCGCGACACCGCCGGCCAATAAAAGGAGTGTGGCCGCAAGCCAGCATTTATCGTGAAGCCTCATGTTTCTCCCCTCTCGAGCTCTATGAGTGATGCCGCACAGCCTAATGGTTCCACCCGAAATAGCCAAACGACACATCAGTGGGTACAAGCGCTTAATCGGTATCGCTGTCAGAGAGGTCCCTCGGTGCAATAGACGCCGATCAGCAAAAAGACAATCGGCGCTCACGTTCAGTTTGCCGCCGGTGAAACATCAAACAAGTGCATCTAGACTCGGCGAGTCAATACTGTCCAACAACGCATGAATGACGATGCAGACACATTGATCCTCCCCCTATGCAGGGCGTGAAAGGTCAGCTTTGCTCTACCAGAGCCGCACGCCAACAAACCAACGCTACCGATATGCCGAAGGCCAGCATGGATTTGCAAACCAAAGGAGCTCACCCTTTATGAATATCCGACGAACCCGTTCTGATGGCACTCAGCGCATGCCAAGTCGAAAGAACCAAAAGTCATCCGGTTTAGGATCAGGCCGGTCTTGCCCGTTCTTTTTCGCGCGGGCGCGCCACACCTGATCCAACTCATGCGGGTCTTTCACCCGACTTGCCTGCAACGCATAGACTTTGCCAAGTGCGCCATAGCGCACGCTTGGCGACACAATGAGCTGCTGTGACCAGTTTCTGCCAGCACACGAACTGCAGCCAACGTAGAGCTGCTTGTCTGAAACGATACACGTCACGGTGATGGAGCGCGGCTCTGGAGATTTTGTTTCCAGCTGACAGAAGCGTTCGTCCTTCAAGAACGACCAGTCCGTTACTGGTTCAGCAACAAACTCTCCCGCAAGTGCTCCCCCTGGGACGGGGCCAATCGGTGACAGCAGTAGGCCTGCGATCAACAAGAACACGACAGCCAACACAATGAGCAGTGCGCGCTTCATCGATCTGACCGCAGGTGGATCACGTTGTACGAAAGATAACGCACTGCCCGTCGGTCGCGCGCTTTCACGGTCAGTGCGTACACAAGCGACCCCGCCGCCTAACCCACCCAGCAGGCTTGAAGGACGTATCCGGTGAATTGAAGTCCAGGTGTTTGATGGTCGCGTCCTTCTTCAGCCCTGACTAATGGATAGCCAGCGGTTCGTTGGTGATCTGTGCCGCTTCTTCGACAGGGACGCCAAGCACACGCAATACCAACTCGGCCGTGGCATCTGCCACGTCCTCAACCTTTGCACCGGCGTTTATCGATTTGATCAATTCAACCACCGCGCCGTTGATGAACCGCTGGGTGGCCGGCACGTTCGTGACCCTGAATCTGCCACTCTCGATGCCGCGCTTAACGTCTTCGGCCGGTGGATTACCCATCTTCGAAACAAGGTCAACAAACGAAGTGCCTGAACCCGCGTACCAGCTCCACAACGGATCTTCCGCGATGGCCCTCAATACAACCCGTAACCCAAGCGCCACACGCAATGCGGGATCTTCGATTCCATGCGCAGAACGATTTACTTGTTCGTGCACCTGCTCGGACAAATGTTCAATGACCGGGCGCAACACATCCACTTTCGTTTTGAAGTGTAAATAAAAGGTGCCATGCCCAACGTCCGCGGCTTCTGTGATGTCCTGGATGGTCACACCTTCGACGCCCCGATCGCGCATCAGTCGCTCAGCCGCCTCGACGATGCGAGCCATCGTGGCAGCCTTGCGCCTTTCAAACCGGGTCATGCCCATAGTGGGATTTTTATTGATCACTCGTCAATTATGACTGTAGTCAGTAATATATCAAGTCCAGTTATGTATAAAGTACATGATGGGACGGCACACCCTCCATCAAGTGATGGCTGTGATTAGGGGCAAGGAATTCAGACCAGGACAGACCGAAAAAAGATCCAGGCCAAAGCGTCAATCAGCCACTTCGATCCAGCAAGCCCCTTTCTATTCGGATATTCATTCAGAGAGAGCCACGTAGCGCCAGGTCGTCTATGGCTTACTCGCTAAGGGTAAGCCGATTGGCGGGGCGCGACGGAGCGGCTTACTTACGTGCCAGCGCTGAGTGGTGACCGACCGTCCTCGTAGATCCACAGAGCCGCCGTAGTGCGAAGAAGGTATTCAAACATGCTTGCCGACTTGCCATCCCACGTCACCCAAAATTCGATCTGCTCGTTCGCGGGGTAAATGTTCCAGTGTTGTCGCCATGGTGTCGTTCCACCGATTGAGATATCCAAACAAGGATATAGCGGCAACAATCTCGACAATCTCTGGCTCGGAAAAGTGTTTCGCCAGCTCGTCAAACTCGGCTTGAGTCACTGCATTTGGCGTCTGTGCGGCTTTGAACCCAACATCTAACGCTGCACGTTCAGCATCGTCAAATAGGTCAGAGTCCCAGTAGCTCATGACGGCTGCGATTTTGTCATCAGACGCGTCGTATATTGCGGACAGATTGGCCATATGCGATTGGCAATATAGGCAGCCGGAAGCATAAGAACTTACCAGGCTGATCAGCATTTTTAGTTCCTCAGACACTGTACCTTCGTAGAGAACGGCCTGATTGAGCGCCATAAATGCCTTAACCACGTTGGGTCTGCGCGCCATCGTACGAATGGAATTTGGCGTGAAGCCGCGGGTTTGTTTGTAGTGTTCGAATCGCTCCGTGATGTGATCATCTTCGATTTCTGAGTTTTCAAGGGGACGCAGGTGCGCCATTGTTGTTCTCCTGATTGGCAAAGTAGGGCTGATTGCGAATTAGTGATCTGGTTTTCAAACATCGAGCGCGGCAATCACGCACGGTCATAGGTGTGGCGTGTTTTCCGGGTGCTCTTGTCGGCTGTCACATCTGGTCCGGGTAAATAGCCTAAATAATAATTGTGTAGTAGCTTAGGATTAGACCGGACCTAAGCGCTACCACCCAGTCGCCCGCAGCGGTGAGACTTGGGCGGGAACCCGAGCAGACAATTGTTTTCCAAATTAACACAATATTTTTTTGGCGTAGATGTATTTGTTTCGTACGCTCGCAAAGACGCCAAAGATTTCGCCTCTAGGCTAAGCACCCACCTGTCCAGGCAGGGGCTCGAGTGCTACATTGACATTCATGACTCGGCACCTGGCGGGCTGTCACAGTCTCAACTAAGAACCCTCCGATACGCATCACTACTTGTTGTGGTGGGATCACCAGCAGCAGCAAAGTCACCATCAGTTCACCAAGAAGTCGAGACCTTCTCTAAGACAACCCAGCAGATAATCCCGATAAATCTAAATGGAGGGCTGGACCAAGCAACTTGGAAAGATCTGATCGATGGTTCTCCACTCGAAAACGAGCAAGGTCAAGAACCCTCGAAAAAGTTGATTGAGCGCGTATTGACCTGCAGAGGCTATACCCGGAGAAAGGTGAGGCTGCGGCGGCTGGGTTGGGCATTTCTCGGAGTCATCACAACCCTACTCGCAATGGCACTCTGGCTTCTCAAGATTGCAAACACAGCCACAGATAGTGAGGAACTTCAGCGAGCTTTGTTCGAGTCAAAAAGTTTAGCGCGTGAAGCCCTGTCCCTTTCAGAGCACGACAACCCACAAGCTTTAGATCGAGCATTAGAAGCCTTACGCGCCATACATACAGTAGAGGCAGAAACAGCGTTGAGACAGGTATTACAAAATGCACACCTGCACGCCTCTTTCAGTACTGAGGAGCGCCCCAGGCTACTCAACGATTCTGGATCGCGAGTCGCCATCGGTAACCGTATTGCAACATTCCGCTGGCAAGAAGATGTTTTTCTGTCGACTCAGACCGAGTACCCCGTGGATGGATTTAACGCAGCGACTCGGCGCGGTTTTTCCATTGAGCAAGCAAGCGTTTTCTTATTCCGTGATGATGGCGAGGTCTACTCTGAACTTAAACATAGTGGTCGCGTCCAATTCGCCAGTTTTGTCCCGACCAAAAACCTCATTGCGACAACACTCGACAAGACCATCTGGCTATGGAACGCCGAGACCGGTGATCTGTTGCACAAGCTCCAGCACACAGAGAAGGTACAGGCTTTTTACTTGTCCCCGTCTGGCGAGCATCTGATTACCGAGGAAGGGTCGGTCTGGGAAACAAGAACGGGGCGAAAGATCGAAGATCTCACCAAGATTGCGCGAGTGAAAGCCGTTTTCAGCGTGTCTGGTGATCGTGTTGCTGTATTTGCATCTACCGGAACCGGATTTGTCTTTGATACCAGCAACTGGACGAGGACTTTCCAGCTTCGATCAGGTGCCCACGATGCTGCTTGGTCTCCAGACGAAACCCTATTAGCCGTAGGCGCAATAATCTACGACGCCAACTCTGGAGAAACCCTGAGGACCCTTAGAAACCGGGAAACCGGTAGAAATATTGCCGTGCGCTCGCTGAATTTTGGGCGTGACAATTCGTTATACGTTCTCGATTCAGACGGAGTATTACGCCAATTCAATACATCATCGGGCACACAGATGCGCGCTCTACGCGGGAAAATAACGGGTTTTGGCATTAATACCAGCAATGGCCAGATCATGACGACCGGCAACAGCTCCGTATCGATCTGGAACAGTCACAACTCGATCAACACCTTTAAATATTGGCATGGTGCGAGAGTTACTTCTTTGTCCCTGAGCCCGATGGGTGAGTATTTATTCTCAACCTCTACGGACAAAACGGTTAGCCTGTTAGACGTCAAAGGAGGCTCCAGGGATATACAACGCTTTGACAAAGCAGCAAATTCTGCACTATTCCTTCCCGCCGAAGATAAGATCCTCGTAGCATCAGATAGGATTCATGTACTCAATATTGTTGAGGGAAAGATGCACATATCCCCAGCCTCAACCATGATCCATGAAGCACCAATCACTAACATGGTACTCCATGCAAAATCACCGTGGGTTCTAGCGGGAGATCAAGAAGGTACCGTTTGCTTGTGGAACTATGAAACCTACAAAAAAGTCAGAAACTGTACCCATTCAAAATCAGGTGGCCGAGTAGAATCTCTGTCCTTTAGCGAAGACGGCAACAGTTTCGCAACCTGTTACTTGGGCTTGTTAGCGGAGGTAAGGAACACCCTGACCGGTCAATTAAACTACCGCGTTAAAAAACAAGGTTCGTTCTACGGCTGCCAACTTGCAGATTCAGATATTTTGTTTACATCAACTGACGCCTACGATTCGCCACTTACCGTGTGGCACAAAGGGCGGGAATTGAGGCGATTCGAATGGGCTGACAGCTCCAGATACCTCGCCTACGATCCGATTTCAAAATCCATTTTCTTAGCGGGAGATCAAGGCAGTTTGGCTTTGATCGACAGGACTACTTGGAAGATTTTCACAAGTGATCAGGATGCCAAATTTTGGGCGTTAGATATCAGCAGAAATGGCGAATATTTGCTCACCGGAGGACAACAAGGCGCTCTACAATTTTGGGACTCCGAGAATTTTAAGGAAAGGTTTAGACTGCAATTGGATGCTCACC
>JBCCFQ010000256.1:0-5755 GCA_039029655.1 Pseudomonadota bacterium
TCGAAAATTACACCTGTGATGATTGTGTTCCTATGAAAACAAAAGTGATATTACGACACCTTCACACAGCTCCTGTGAATCACTTAGCCGTGCCACCGTGTCCGCCCTCAATGTTTTCAAAATACAAGAACGGGTGCCCCTGATCCGATAACTTGGCCGCCATCTTTCTCGCGTGACCAGGATGTACTCGATCATCCTTGGTGGAGGTATAAAAAAAGACCTCTGGGTAATCCGCATCCGGCAACAAACGTTGATACGGAGAGTATTCCTTAATATAAGCCCACTCTTCTGGAATGTCAGGATTCCCGTACTCCCCCATCCAGCTAGCACCCGCCAGCAACTTGTTATAGCGCCTCATGTCCGCCAGGGGTACGCCAATATCTAACGCAGCATAAAGATCTGGGCGCTGAGTCAACGCCACACTCATCAGCAAACCTCCATTGGATCTACCAATGGCCCCCAACTTGTCAGGGCTAGTGACACCTGTCTCGATCAGATGCTCCGCAATGGCAAAAAAGTCATCAAAAGCCCGTTGTCGATTTTCTTTCAATGCAGCTGAATGCCAGCCCGGGCCGAATTCACTGCCGCCACGAATATTGGACAACACCATGACGCCACCACGAGACACCCACATACGACCCGCTAAAGCACCATGCTGCGGCCGCGCAGGATCTGAGTAATACACGGGCAATATGGCCGCTTGAAAGCCACCGTATCCATACTGAATGGTTGGGGCGTTGCCGCTTTCCAAAACTTCACGATTCGCCATGATGAAATAAGGCACCTTGGTACCGTCCTTACTGGTGGCGAATTTTTGATCCACAACCACATCCTCTGCATCATAGAACGCGGGAAGGGATTTGATCTTTTTAGATTCTTGACCACTAACAAAATACAGGCTGTCAGGCACCGTGAGGCTCTCAAAACTCACCAATAGATCATCCGTCTCGCTGTTTACCGACTGAATCGACACTACACCGTTGTCTGGCAAGGGCAGTGTCGTCGACTGCCATTTTCCTTTATTCAGCTCTAGGCGACGTACTTTACCCACGACGTTGTCCAGCAACTCGACATAAGCTGCCTCACCCCCGACATCTACTGATTCAACCGATTCTCTTGATGTGGGCGCATAGACAAGCTCAGGGGTCTGGCTTGACATATCTAGAGCCACGACAGCGCCTTGGGGAAATCGCACATCTTCAAACAGCCATTCCTGATTCAGGATCAACATCAACTTGCCATTGAGCACACCCTGCAAGTTTGCCTTAGTCGGCAGTGGTAACTTGACCACCGACTCACCATTCAACCAGTGAAACTCGAAGTCGAAAAAACCAATTGCACGGATCACCAATGGATAGACACTATTCTTATCACGATACACATTTGCAAACAGGCCAACGTCAGTAGCTTCTCCCTCCAAAACAACTTTGGCATCAACCAAAGGTTCTCCCCTTTTCCACAGCTTGACGATGCGTGCATATCCAGAATCTGTTAAAGACCCTTCACCCCAGTTACTCCCTACCAGCCAATGGTCCTCGTCTATCCATTGCACAGAACTTTTTGCTTCTGGCAAGACAAATCCTTTCGGTAGAAAACGCTTCTCGGCTAGGGAGTATTCTCGGTACACGGAAGCATCGGTCCCGCCTCGAGACATTCGGATATAACACAGCTCATATTTTGGACCCAGGCACTGGTACCCTTGATAGACCCAATTCTCATCCTCCGACTTAGCCAGTGCATCCACATCCAACAAGGTCTCCCACACCGTCTTTTCTGACGCATAGCTTTTGATTGACGCACGCCTCAGTATGCCTCGCACACTGTTTGCATCTTGCCAAAAATTAAAAACATGCTTACCGCGAATGCTTCCCAGTGGAATACGGGCATCAGAAGTCAAAATCTCGAGAGCCTCCTGTTCCAATGCTTTGAAACGCGGGTCATCGGTCAACACGCCCAAGCTTCGTTTGTTTTGTTGCTTAACCCAGTCCATGGATTCCTCGCCCTCAATAGCTTCAAGCCACAAATAAGGGTCTTCCTCCCCTTGGACAACCTGAACCCACAAGCCAAATGCAAGCAAAAGCAAAACAAAACGAAACATGAAACTCTCCATTCTTTTTCTTAGATTGCTGATGGTGCGCACAGACTACTGCTCCACCAGCCGACTGATCATGACCAAAGGATCACCATCCCTCACTGGTGGAGTGGCAACCACGTAATTTACGACTCCTGAAAATGGTGCGCTGACTTCGCGAATTTGATCACCAAAATAGTCCTTCAAAACGCCCACCACAGTGCCTTTGTTTACAAAATAGCCATCCTTAACCCGACTCTCAAAGATAGCATCTACGTCACTGCGTAAAACCTCATAGTCTTCCAACCAAACCACCGAACCAGAGTGCTCCGGTCGTCCAGGCAACATATCCAGACCCCGTAATACGTTCCACACCCCTTTTTCGGCCATAGAAACCCAGTGCTCATCGGTTGACCCTAACTGCCCGGTCTCTGTCGTAATAGCGGGCTTACCACGGCTGATAGCGGTGATGTCCACAAAGGATGTGTTAGGACCCTCTGGCAACACGGTTTTTTCTAGAACGATATGATCTAGGCCAAAGTTCAATGCCAACCGCCTACTCTTTTTGTCCAGCTTTGTCTTACCAGTCACCGGCAAATAAATGTATGGGCGCAGTGCTTCATTGCCATCGCCGGCATGCATATCCACCACGTAGTCCGCCGGGTCGATGACATGTTTGGTAATTTGAAAGGCGATCCGATCACTTAAAGAACCAGTCTCGATACCGGGAAACACGCGATTCAGGTTTTTCTTATCGATTGGATTTAAGTATATGCTCCGCTGATGAAATGCCGGCAGATTAGCGATATGTACCAGAATCAGGGTTCCAAACAACTCCTGGGGATTGATCTCACGGCGTACGTTTTGAAGGGCGACAATGGGGGCATATTCATACCCGTGAATCCCAGCAATCAGCGCCAACACCGGACCAGGCTCCGCTCCGTGCACAATAGTAATCGGGATTTGACTACCCTCGTCATCTAAAGACGAGACCTCTAGATAACCAGAGGCCATGGTGCCGGGCTCTGCTGTCAGACTGCCAACGGAAAAGGTGTCTGCAACGGCGATATTGCAGACAAGCAGTTGAAAAACCAGCAACAATATTGGGGTTTTCATGAACGTCTCCTGTTTTGTTAGAATGCCAGCGTTTCGCGACGAAGGAAACCGCCTTGAAAATTGAGTTGACCGATCTTGAGGCCCGGGTTATCGGCTGTTTAATGGAAAAACAAGTAACGACGCCAGACAGTTATCCCCTGTCGTTAAATGCACTTACGTCGGCCTGCAATCAGAAAAGCAGTCGCGATCCAGTGATGTCACTGTCGGAAACCGTAGTTCAAGAGACGCTCGATTTACTCGCGAAACAGCACCTGGTCAGTGATAGATCTGGGTTCAGTGGGAGTCGTGTTACAAAATACAAACATCGATTTTGTAATACTGAGTTTGGATCTCTGCAACTCACCGATCAAGAATATGCGGTCATTTGCATTATGCTGCTGCGGGGCCCCCAATCTCCCGGTGAGCTGAGGACTCGATCTAACCGCATGTGTCAATTCACCGACAACAATGAGGTTGAGCAAGTTCTGAGGGAACTGATTCATCGAGAACCAGACCCACTGGTGGTGGAGATTCCGCGGGCACCGGGGCAAAGAGACGCAAGGTATATGCATCTTTTTTGCGGCGAGATCGATGTTTCAGAATACCAGCCCGCGCAGATGTCCCTGGAGACCGAACCTCGAGAAACCCATGGCACTCGCATCGACCGTCTTGAGGACATCGTGGTGGAGCTGCGTCGCGAAATTGACGAAATAAAAAATCTGTTGAGCTGAATTATCGTCGCAGAATTGCGATCCAACGGGCGATGTTTAATAGACTCATCAAGGACGCCGACACATAAGTCATCGCTGCTGCACTCAGCAAACGCCGGGCGTGGGGCATATCTGAAGGATAGAGAATTTGACTGGCCTCCAGCATCGGCAAAGCCCGCCTAAAACTCGCGTCAATTTCCGTTGGTAAAGTCACCATATGTACTAACGCTGCGGTACCAAGCGTCAAGATGCCTCCCGAGAACATCAGCATTCCCGCGGATGGAATCCGTAACGCGGCAGCCAACAAAGGGGCACCTATCAAAATGCCCGCACCAATTTTTTCTAAAGGCCTTACCCATACAACCAATCTGGTGCGTAGGCTTAAGGGTTGGTAACCCAGGTGATCTTGTAAGGCATGCCCTACTTCGTGAGCGGCCACCGTGATCGCCGTCAGTGAGTGATCGTTGTATCGATCCGGCATTAAACGAACCGCTTTGGCCATTGGGTCGTAGTGATCCCCGGAATCGGTGACCTCTGTTTTCACATGAGTAAGTTCTGCTGCATCCAACAATCGCCGCGCAAACTCGGCGCCACTCATGGGATAACGGTCCGTTGGGGTACTGTACTTTCTCAGCACATGCTTAACCCAAAGACCGGGGCCAAAAATCAAAACCAGCAGAACTATCCCAAAAACAATCAGAGGCATTGTTTACACTTACACACCAACGTATTTGATCATTTCCTCACGCATTTTTTGGTCGGGCAATCGGCCAAAGTTGGCGCCCATATTGTCTTTCATATTTTTGACTTTTGACGTGGCTGGAATTGCACAAGTCACTGCCGGGTGAGAAACAACAAACTTCAGAAAATACTGCCCCCAACTTTGCACGTCGATTTCAGCGGCCCAGTCCGGCAAGGCTTTACCCTTCACCAAAGAAAACAGACCACCACGACCAAAAGGCCGATTGACCATGACGGCTTTACCGTGCTCCAAGGCCATGGGTAGCAAACGCGACTCGGCTTTTCGTTCTTGGATACTGTAAGTGAATTGTACCCAGTCATATTCCGCTTGCTTAACTATGGCGTCGGCCATCTCTGAATGAAAACGCCCATGGGAAGTGGTTATACCGATGTGGCGGATTTTGCCCTGCTCTTTCCATGCCTTTAAGGTTTTGAGGTGAGTCTGCCAATCCTTAAAGTTGTGTATGGCCATCAAATCAAACTGATCCACGCCCCAAAGATCTTGGGATTGGCTCATCTGTTGCTTTCCTTGGGACTCGCCAGTGGTCCAAACCTTGGTGGCCGCATACATATCCTTGGGCTCATCAATGGAATTCAAGCATTTGCCCAAAACAGACTCTGACGAACCGTACATGGGAGACGAATCGATGATGGTCCCACCCATATCAAAAAATGCATTCAAAATCGCGATGCTATTGTTAACGGCATTGGGATCCGAATTCACATCAAATGTTCGTGACGTACCCATTCCAATCACCGGCACTGCCTCTCCGGTACTGGGTATGGTCTTGGTCAGTCGGGAATTCTGTGCTGCGAAAACGCCATTTGGCAAAAAACTGGCACCTACCGCACCAGCTACTCCTCCGATAAATGCCCGTCGGTCAAGGTATTGCGAAACCATGACATCACTCCTCCATCAATTTTGTCACAGGATTTAAGGGGTGTTAGTACCCCCACTGTTTGAACAGATTAATGGACAAAAGTTTAACGTCACCAGCGAAAAACTCATACTCCACACGCACTGCGAGGCTCGGTCTGAAGTAATAGTACAGCCCTAACCCGGCGTATATAGGTGTATCATTTTTTCGTCGAAATGGCACGTCGGCGGTGTTGTCCAATTTGGCAACACCGATTTTCA
>JBCCFQ010000257.1:0-5753 GCA_039029655.1 Pseudomonadota bacterium
ATTTCGTCTGGCGGAACAAAATAGGGGGTCATGATTGCGATACATTTAGTCGCTGCGTTTATGGCCGCGATCATGACGAGCTGCAGTTTCAACAAGTTCTTACCAGGTCCGTCGGCCACGGCACGGCAAACCATATCGCCCCTGTCTTGGCGTGTTCCAATTTCAGTTCGATCTAGTGATTCGCCGGTGGCGAATTGCCAGTCGTCACAGAAAATTTGCCTAATTGCAGTGGCAATCGGCCCTTCACAACGAAAGTGAACATCGCTTGTTTTTGCACGGTTGCGTTCCACGTTGGTGAGGTAGCGATCACCGATGTTGATGCCACCCATGTACGCAACCGACTGGTCCACCACCAGTATTTTTCTGTGATTTCGTAAGTTCATGTGGAACGTAGGAGGAAGTAGGGAGGGTGGAATAAACCGCTCGGCTTGTATTCCTTTACGCCGCATCAAGCGGTGAGCCCATGGGAACGAGTACAGTTCACCCACACCATCCACCAAGACCCGTGTGTTGACCCCAGACGTATTGGCGTGGGACAGCGCGTCGATGAACCGTTTGCCGGTTTCATTGGACTCGAAAATGTAGCTAGACAACAATACTTCACGGGTGGCTTTTTTGACGGAATCGATCATGTCAGGAAAAGCGTTTTGTCCGTCGAACAGTGGAGTGATGTTGTTACCAGCAATCGCTGGCCAACCCGTAACAGCATCTCCCAGCTTGACCAGTTGATGGTACTGTTCAGGGATCACGCGTGTAAGTTCGGGACTAGTCCGCCGAGCGAGGTTGAGTCTTCTGTCTTTCCGGTCTGGACTACCTATGCGATTGATTCCGATTAGGTAATACAACAACGGGCCCACTAACGGTAATAGCAAGCAAACAGCGATCCAGCCAACTGCGGATGAAGAGTGGCGTTTGTTGATCAGTGCATGCCCGGCGGCAATAAAGGCGACGAAATACACCAAAAGCCAGAAGCCGTACGGGGCATACTCCGACATGGTTGGTAAGATGTTTTCCATTGAGGTGTTCTTCATGATACTTCAGATGGCTCCACATGAACGATGACGTCTGCAACCGACAGTTCGTTTCTCATAAAGGCCTCTACTCGATCCGCGACCCGGTGGGAGTAAACCGTGTCCAGGTCTGGGGATACAGTGATCACGAGGTCAGCGAATATATCGCTTCCTACTCGTCGAGAACGAACGCGAAGGACATCCTCCACGCCTTCTATGGCTCGTAAATCCCTAATGACTCGCTGGTTGTCCAATCCCGATTCATCCACGAGAATCGGAATCGCTCTTTTGAATAGTCCAAATGCCAAGTACAGCACCAGTCCCGAGACGGCCAGCGCGAGTAGTGTATCGATCCAGGGAAAGCCGCGACTTGCCAAGAGCGTGCCAAGGATTACAACAACGGTGGTGAATACATCGCCAAGAGTATGTTGTGCGTCTGCTAATAGTAAGTCCGATCCAAGTTTATCGGCGAAATAACGCTGGCCGATGGCGAGGCAAAGGTTCAAACCCAAAACGGCGGACATAAGGCTAATACTCAAAAGATCAATACGGATGTCCGTTGAGATGCGTTCAATCGCACGTATGGCGATTTCAATGGCAGTCACAGAGAGCAAGGTCGCCAAAACAAAGACGGCCAGCCATTCAAATTTTTTATGCCCATATGGATGATTTTTGTCGGGCGGGGCATCAGAAATACGCGAAGCAAGAAATGCTAGGCCGTTGTTGACCAAGTCCAACAATGAATGGACTGCGTCGGCCAGGATGGCGGACGATCCAGACCAAACGCCAGCAATCACCTTCAGTGCAAGCACTAGACTATTGGCGAGTCCCTCCACGACTAACACACTGCGAACCGACAGTCGCATGGCAGCGTCTCCTATTCTTGGTCGTCATCCAGGATCCGAACGGCAGGTGAATCCAGGTCATCAAACTGTCCGCTATCAATGGCCCAAAAAAAGGCGATGACAGCGACAATCAGAAAAAGGATACTCAATGGAATTAGAACAAAAATAATATTCATAGCTATCTCTCGAATGCCAGCCGAGAAGCATTTGCGACGATAAACATAGAACTGAAAGACATGCCGGCTGCAGCGACCCAAGGGGCAATATGCCCCGAAACCGCCAATGGAACTGTTATAACGTTATAGGCAATTGCCCAGAGAATGTTGGCCTTTATCGTCCCCATTGTCCTTTTTGAGATAAGGAATGCCTCCCTGGCGGGGTCCAACGATTCAGATAGAACGATCATTGCGCTACAGGCTTGCGCCAGGTTAGTCCCATTCCGGAAAGTAATCCCGATGTCCGCCTGGGACAAAATAGGGGCATCATTAATGCCGTCTCCCACCATCGCCACAGTGAGTCCCTTGTCTTGCAATGATTTGATGTAAGAGAGTTTATCTTCAGGTGTCTGACGTGAGAGTATGGTCTCTACTCCGAGTTGCCGACCGATACTCACAGCAATGCCTGAGTGATCTCCGGATGCGAGACTTACTGAGATGTCGTTCCGGCGTAACGTTTGGACGAACGCTTGAGCTCCCGTGCGGAGATCGTCAACCAAATCAATGCGGGCAATCAGTTCTTTTCCATCACCTAAAAAAATGGGCGTAGCATGAGTCGGTACGCCATCACACAAAACGTGATCATCTGAGCCACCTGCGAAGTTCGCGGTGCCGACCCGGAATTGCTTACCCTTGATCTCCCCAAGAATACCTAACCCAGGATGTATCTCCTGTGCAGCCGCTGCCCCTTGTATTTTTATATCGGAGAAGGCCAAAGAGTAGGGATGGCCTGAATCCTTTTCTAACGAGGCGGCGATGGATAGGCAGTCTTTTTCGTTGAGTCCCGATGCGGGTGATACCTTGATATCGCAGACTCTGGGGATACCCTTTGTTAGGGTCCCGGTCTTATCCAGCACAAAGTGATTCACTTTGCTTAGAGTCTCAAGGCCGTTGGACTCGGTGAGTAACAGGCCTTTTCTTGCCAATGCAGACGTCGCCGCGATCAACGATGTAGGCACGGCTAGAGACAAGGCGCATGGACAAGTGATGACTAATACCGACAGCACAACGGAAAGCATCCGATCTGGGTCTAAAATGAACCACACCAGCCCCGTCGTAAGGGCAACAACCAGCACCCCGAGCACGAAAAACCCGGCAACCGTATCCGCGATTCGTCCAACACGTGGTTTGGTAGCCTGAGCTGAAAACGCCATTCTTTGTATGGCGGCAAAAACAGTGTCGTGATCGACACTTTCAACCCGCACGCGAATGACACCGGTACAATTTATGCTGCCAGCAACGACTTGGTCACCCACGTTCTTGGCAATGGGTCTCGATTCCCCGGTGATAAGTGACTCGTCGACCTCACCGGCGCCAAGCACCAAGACACCATCCCCTGGGATGGTATCCCCAGGCTTAACAAGCACCACGTCTCCCGTTTTCAGCTCCTGTATCGGTATCTCAACAGCATCGTCCTTAACCATCCGATAACACGTGGCCGGCAACACGTCTAGCGCAGCCTGTACTCGTGCTTGAGCGTTGTTTCGAGCATTAAGATCAAAGTATCTTGCGACAGACAACAGAAAAACAAACATGGTCGCCGAGTCAAAATAAACGTGTTCTCCATCAAGAAAAGTAGATGCAACACTCGCTGTGTAGGCTATGCCGATAGCCAAAGCGACGGGCACGTCCATATCGAGCTGTCTGCGTTTTAGTGAATGCCAAGCGTTGACAAAAAACGGGGCCCCGGCGTAGAAGACAACTGGAGTCGCTACCATCAGACTCACCAAACGTAGAAACTGCTCAGTGGCCATCCCCGAGACACTGCTAGGTTCTAGGTACAGTGCAACGGCAAACGTCATGACCTGCATCATTCCCAGACCCGCGACAAGAAGACGCTTTAAGGCTGTGCGTCTTTGTTGGGCAGCTAGTTCGGTATTGCCGCCTGAGGCTAGGGTCTGTGCGGGATAACCATTTTGGTCCAGGGCTTGCAACATGGAATCAAGCCCGACAATGTCAGGAAACCATGATACGTTTACTTGGGAGACTGGCACGTTAACAAGGACATCGTTCACTCCAGAAATGCCCTTCAAAATCTTACTAATGGACACCGCACATCGGCCGCAGTGAATTCCCTCAACACTCAGGATAGCTTCGGCAGTAGCATGACCCCCTTCAGATTCTCGCTCTAAATTAGCAACAGAAAGGCGCCGCAGCTGATATTGGGAAACTGTGGTCAACTGATCAATTCCATCTACGTTAATGGGGAAGTACTGCCTCTGCAGACCTGATGGCCAAAGAAATGGTCACTAAACACGCAACGATGGTAGACCCTAACAGGGTAATAATGATCCATGGCCACGGTTCGCGGTACCATGGCTGTCGATTGTCTGGTTCTACGTTAGGAGTCTTCATTGGTCATCTCTGGGCCGATAAATACAGTACTCTCGTGCAGCTCATACCTGTTGTCATCCGTGCTAAGCGCAACAGTGATTTTTTGTATCTCGTCGGATATCTCTGACTCTGGGACACGAATGCGTGCAGCGAAGGATCGAACGGCACCGGCAGGAATGCCAAGAGAGTCATCATCTAGATCTAGCGAAACACCAGGAATCCCTTCCACTGTGATTTCTATCTTATGGGGTCGGGTATCCATGTTAACCACACGTAGGGTATACACGTTTTCAATAACGCCCCCTGGAATTTCCCTGTACAAGGCGTTTCGATCCCTCAGAACATCGAGAATGATTGGCGTACGGGTGATTAGTGCGACGCCCAAGATACTTATGAAAACAGCCAACACGGCTGCGTAAACGGCCACTCTTGGCCGAAACACCTTCGAGAGGCGGCCACTTTCGATGTTCTCGGTTGTGTACTTTACTAACCCCTTCGGGTAATTCATTTTTTCCATCACTGAATCACAGGCGTCAATGCAAGCCGCACAGGCGATGCACTCATATTGCAACCCTTGACGAATGTCTATGCCCGTAGGGCAGACTTGCACGCACATCTGACAATCAATGCAATCACCCAAACTGGATTCACCTCTGTCCATCCCGCGTCGTCTTCCGCCTCTTGGTTCCCCACGCGTCTCATCATAGGCAATAATCAAAGTATCCTTGTCAAACATTGCGCTTTGAAAACGAGCATAAGGACACATGTACTTGCATACCTGTTCGCGCATGAAACCGGCGTTCCCGTAGGTCGCAAAGGAATAGAACAAGACAAAAAAGAGGCTCCACGAGGTGAGTTCCAGAGCAAGGATGCTTTGACCAAGCTCGCGTATGGGAACGAAGTACCCGACAAACGTGAAGCCCGTAAACAGAGAAAAGGCGATCCAAAGAAGTTGTTTGGCGGTTTTTCGTCGAACTTTGTTCAGTGTCAAAGGGCCGGCGTCCAACTTCGCACGTTGCCTGTGTTTACCCTCGGTGATTTGCTCCATCCAGATAAACGCTTCAGTCCAGACAGTCTGCGGGCAAGCGTATCCACACCACAGCCTTCCCGCTATCGCGGTGAAAAAGAACAGTGTGATTGCTGCGACGATGAGCAGTAACGCCAAAAGCGGTAAATCCTGAGGCCAAAGTACCAAACCAAACACATAGAACTTCCGTGCAGGTAGATCAAACAGTACCGCCTGACGCTCGGCCCAGGATAACCAAGGGATGCCATAGTAGAGCCCCAACAACACAATTACAGCCAGCGCCCGCAAATGGGCAAAGCCCCCGTGCACCTCTCTGGGGTAG
>JBCCFQ010000258.1:0-5721 GCA_039029655.1 Pseudomonadota bacterium
ATCCTTGCAGCTAAACTTTACACCTGTAATGAGGACACGCGCACGTTCTTCATCGTACTTCGCGCTATCGAACACGCAGAGTTCGGCTCCCTGAGAGTATTCTTGACCCTGCCAAAGACAGGTGGCTTCAGCTGCGCTTAATGGCAAAACGCCTAACAATACAGGTAAAAGAGCCAGTCTACGCTTCCAATCTAGTGCGGGCCATAAGCTCTTATTAATGAGTGCCTTTCTGGTATCCGATGATTTCTCCACAATGTTGTCCTCCACTATTATTAATGCGCAATCCGTCTTTCTGGGCATAGTTCATGCTCTCTCTATTGGCCTTTGCACCAAAAAAACTGAGGTGCTACCTAACCGGGGTTCCATCCCAAGTTAGGGTGTGTCCATCAGCTTGGGCATGCCTGACCCAATCCGGACTACCCGTGCGCATCGCCCACCCGTACGACCCTTCTATCCAATGGATCAAGAGATATTTTTGTTGGAGTGAGGTCAACTTGTCTGCGTAAGCGTAGGCGCCATTTCGTTGCGGATACACGACCACAAACGCGTGCTTGGAGTCCTTCCTCTGCCTAACGGTCACCTTCAGTTTTGTTGAGGCAATTCGATTGTACTCATTCGCGCCTCGGCCGATCGCCGCTATCATGTCTGCAGCGAAGGACATCCTCCCTTTACGAGTTTCCATACGATGCTGGGCTTTTTCCGCCTCAGTCATGGGTGGGTTTCTCCACATCAATTTGGGCTTCCTTTCTGTGCCGTAGTTTATGCCGTTCTTTCGACGCACCCAGTCGACACTGTGGTCTGTTACAACTGGTACTAAACCTGAGTCAAACTGCTGACCCGCAAACGCCATTGCGTTGCGCACATCCTTTGGAGTAGCGTTTGGTGGCAGTGTCTTGGCGGCGTAGATCCACTTGATCTCTCCTTCTGTCAGTTGGTCTGGTGCCAATAGGTGATCAAAGCGCTTTGCTCGATTTGATCGGTCCAAATCGTAGCGTTTGTTAACATCCGCCATGTCCCGCACTCTTTGTGAGCGGCCCTTGGGCATTTTTGTTTTTCGTTTTCCGCTGGTGAGTTGCGAGTTGAATTGATTCACATAATGGCGCACCAGGGACTCGGTTGATACATAGGGGTTGGTATTCGCTAACGGTCCAACATAAATCTGTTCATATTGTCTTCTCTGCGGATTCCATCGTTCGCCAATAATGACCTTCTGCGCGATCTGTAGATCAGTAAGACGCGGAGGTTTGACTAACCCGTCTCGTTCCATCTGTCGGTGAACACGAATGTATTGATCAATGGTAAGCCTCGGATCGTTCCATCGAGCGCTGCGTTTCCCATGTGCCCTCATCAAGGTGGCCGCTAGGTCTTTAACCGCTTGCTCGTGAAAGTCATTCAAGTTGAAGACGCTATATTTTCCTATCGCGGCGTCCGGCGCGTGTTCGCCACTGGGCAATGTCAATATGCGACTGTTCACGCCGCGACGGACAATGACTCTGTTGGCCGGGATTTCGATGACCGGGCGTTGTTCGCCCGAGCTGAGAGTCCAAGTCGAAGTCGGTATTCCCAGGTCCCGTAGTGCGCCCAGGTTGGACTCCGTTGCTAACACACGGAACCCTTGCCGCAGTCGGTCTTGGTGTTGAAAGAGTTGGCGTGGTTTATCCTCGGCTCCTTTCGTGCTCGTCTTCGACTCCAGCGTGACATGGACAACCAGCCTACCGTCCTCGACGGTGACGACTATGCCATCCGCGAGTGCGCTCCCCTTAAAGTCGGACATAGTCCATCCTCGAATCAAAGCGGACCGCTTGCCTTGCTTGCTTAGATCATTGAGTTTTTGGCGCGAAGCCTCTGTGATCGCCTTGCTTTCGAGCAGTTCCCCACGAATTTGGTCGAGAGAGTTAAACCGTTGGAGTGCTCTGTTGACCCCCTCGAATTCTTCTGCAGAAAGACGGTATTGTCGCTTCAGGAACGCTTCTGGTGTCTGCCAAGTCTGCGACTTATGCACCTTTTGAAAAGAGGTCTGATTAGGATTGTCTTCAAGATACTCGTTGCTGGGTATAGGTGCATCGCCGGCCACCCCGGCGACCATAGCTCCAAGCGATAGTATGAATGCTGTCGAGTCCGGCGTTTCCAGGAAAATGTCTCTGTGTACTGCCCACGGAAAAAACTCCATCGCGTTGGGGTCACGAATTCCGGGGCCTCGTTTGGGTTCTCCGATATGCACCGTAACGTCTTTGCGTAACAGGTCGCTGGTAAGCTTATGGAGTCGGCCGAAATCCGCGTCTGCAAATTGTGATCTTAGCCGACGCTGCAACTGTTCGTATTCGTCGATGCCATTTTGCCACTCGCGCACTTGCGCATAACCACGCACCCTCGGTGAAGTATTGTGAAGAAAGATTTCCGCTGCGACGTCGAGGGTTGGATCCAGCATTCCTGCGTTTTCTAAAGAAGTCAGCTCATCCCGAATTAGTTGCGAAGCCGCCAACCGCGGATCCGAAGGATCGGCGCTGAAATCCATGCGGGCAACCACTCCTTCCTCTACGCCCATTTCCAAGGGACGGAATGGATCATCGCCAAGAACAACGGCGAGCTCGCGTACATCGGCGAGTCGTTCGCTGCGCCAAAGTTTGAGGTTGCGGTCTGATTCATAGCGATGCGACTCCAAGGGCGCCAGCTGGAGGGACTGTGTAGCTTCAATGTGCCAACGTGACTGCCCAGCCTCGTCTACTGTGCGTGTCAATAAACGGAGCGTTGTATCAACTTGCTTGGTTTCTGATCCATTCGTGACGTTGACGCCTATCTCACGCGCGCCCTTGAAGAAAAACCGACCCCACGCCGTTTCTCGGAGATCGCGTTGAGTTTCCTCGCTCGCTTTCTGATGGTTGAACCCGAACAGGCGCTGTGCCAGGTACTCCGCACGAGAATTCATGAAATCGATCATCGTGAAGCGGTTCATTCTAGGCGAGGTAGTGATAATTGACCCGTCGTTGCGTTCGATACGAATCCGCCCTCCATTGAGAGAATAAAAATTCGCTGGATTGGTTCGATATCTCGGAAAGGCCTCAATCAGCGGGATTCTCACGTGACTTGATCCGGCCTTGATTTGTTCCGGACGGAAGGTGTAGCTGCCCTCCCCAACAACGTCGTCGTTTGCATTCACGACTCTCAGTACGACTTGGTTACTGATTACATCACTTCGCAATACATCAATCGATGGGTGACCGTCCTCGGCCGTAAAATATCTTGGGATTGTTGGATCCAAGACCGGAATACCCTTTGGCTCATGTTGCCAGCCGGACACTTCCAAACCCGAGAGATACACAGCGCGAACAAGCGCATGGCTGGTTTTGTCGGTAATAGTTGCTGAAATGGTATCGCCAGGTGCCGCTTCAAACGAATCGGCCGCCTCACCCGTTGCCGACGAGAACTGTGGGAAGTGCACTTTGATCTCTTCAGATCGATACAAGGTTGGGTCCCAAATCGTTCGAAAAAGAGGGACGCCTACTTTCGAGATGCTTGATGAAAGTCGTGCCTGGATTCGGCGAGGACCGGGTTCATCTAGCGTTACCTCAAGTCTGACCTGCTCGCCGCTCCATATCTCAGATGCTTCACTACCGAGATCTGGATGGTTTTCCGGATGGAACCGAATAATTCGAATGTCTTTTGCGGCATCCAGTTGGTTGCCGCGCCCGAGCAGTCCAAAGTTGTCAAAACCACCCTCATCTACACCAACGCGCCATTCGCCGCGTACACGAATCTCACTGACCTTACCGAGAACCGCCTTGATATCTGATTCATCGGCGATCTCTCGGTCGGAATAACGGCGCCAATCGGTGTTTGTATCTAGCGAATACGAGTAGTGTGACCAGCTTGTTCCAGGTGGTTCGTGAAGCTGCAGCACAAGACCAGACCCGCCGGTGTCGACAATGACAACATCGTCCGTCGTTACGAGTTCTTTGCCGTTTTGTGATGTTTTTAGACTGAAACTTAGATCACCGCCGTAAAGCTTGGCCAAATCGCCGCTTAGGACTGCGGGACTCTTCCAATACCACGGATTCTTCTTTTCAATCGCACTGTGAACTGCAGCCGTCAGAAGGGTTGGCAGGTTTGCTGCGTCCTTTGCAGGTAACAATTGTCCGCCAGTTTTTGAGGCCAGCCGCCGACCGTGCTCCATCGCTTGCGAATCGTTACCCACGACAATGGAGTAGATCGCTATGTCCTGATCGTTGAATCTCTCGACGATAGTCTCTTCCGTGTTGCCTTCTTGGTCATTTTGTTTTGGACTGTTATCTGTGACATAGGCAACCGCCCTGACCGAACCCTCAGTAGTATTGGACTCCCACATGGACAATGCCGACCGCAACGCTATGTACACATCTTCTGGACCTGTCTTGCCGCCGCCCTTCGCTTTCCAGGCGCTCATTTTTTTGAATTGGCCGTCGATGTCGCGGGTCAATTGATGCTTAGCTAAACCTTCTTCGCCATCTGCTTCAACATCACGAAACTCCACTAACCCAAAACGAAAATCTGGCGCGGCTTTCTCCAAGTCATTGACGAGTTTTTTCGTCGCATTTCGCATTGCGTCAATGCTGCCTTTCATGGAGCCCGTGGTGTCGAAGACGAGTATGAAATCAACGCTCGGCATCTCGTCAGGCTTTGGCGCTCCTTCCATGTGCGTAAGATGCCCACCCGGATACCCTCTTTCGGTTATATACGCAGGATCAACATGATTCTTTCCAACAGAGACACGCCAGTAGTCGGGACCGTCATCAAACGGAAAAAAATACCCTGGAATTCTCGGCCAAAAAAAGAATGCCAGTAGGAGCAGCAGCAGGCCAACGACAGCGATTATCCAATTTCTCATGATTGTTTCAGCTTAAGTGTTTTTGCGAAGGGGTGAATTTCAGTTCTGGGTAATCTAAGGTAGTCGCTGGAGTGGGTCCTTATTGAAGCCTTACCATTTTCTTATCTGGTCATTAGGTTTGAAAAACCCATTCAAAAACAGCGGCGTAATGCTTGTTCCTGTGGTATGTATTTGGAACAAAGGCAAAGCATTCTTGGTTGGGGGCAGCCTTCTGGCTCCCCAAACCCTCATCTGTCACGACCTCTGGCCGTTGAATCAAAGTCCAGTCACCTGCCATTCCTCAGCAAAACTCATTCCGCTACACCCCAACCGCGCCCTTTGCCCAGCCAGGCCAAAGTGTAGCCAAGGAAGGGGCCTTTGGTCCGACGCGCGGCCCAGCTCTATTGGTCGACCAAAAACGACCTTTTGAACACATCAACCAATTCTTTGTGGACCAGTTTTCTGTTTGCCCGTGTGGGATTTGACATTAAGGCACGCATCCCACCCTCGACCATGGCGTGTGCCAAAGGGCCTAGCACTTGGGGCGGTATCTCTCTGAATGCTCCCGCTCTTACCCCGGTTGCGTAATTCTCATTGATGGTCGACACCATCTTGATGCCAGGCTGGTAGTCACTGCATCCAACAAGATCCTTAGTCATTGAGTACAGCGGCATGATGTCCTTCACTAGCTCCGCTTCGGCCAAGAGCGCTTCAATTAAGTATTCAAATTTGTCTTCGAAAACCGGTGTGCGTTCCCAGGCTGCTTGCATCACTTCAATAAATCGGTTTTCCATCCGTTCATGTAGCGCCGCTAATAACGAAGGTTTGTCTGGAAACAAGCGATACACAGAACCCACGGCGACATCCGCCTCCGAAGCAAT
>JBCCFQ010000259.1:0-5719 GCA_039029655.1 Pseudomonadota bacterium
CCAGGCGCCCACCGTTGCACCGGCGAAAACACATCCCAGACCAGCCGCAGTGTTTCCATCGATCAAAATTGCGTCGCCATTGGCGTCCATGGTTTCGGCACGAAAGGCCAAAGGACACGAAAAGTTTTCCTGTGCGTAGTCGTAACCCAATTGGATAGCTTGGAGGTTAGCAGCGATCAAATGCTCTTTAGCACCAAACATATCTGCCAGAAGCCCTTTAATGACTTCCATATCGATATCTAACAATGCAACAAGTGCCCCCACGTAGGCCACATTCTTCATTAGGATTCGAGTCCTAGCCACAGGAAATGTCTCGTTGCACATTTTTGACAACGGTATCCCCAACACGGTGATGTCATCTCGATCCAACTGACGTTGACGAGGCCAGGTCGAATCGTAGATTAGGTAACCGCCCGGACTAACCTCTCTCAGGTCCTGCTCGTAGGTTTGAGCATTCATCGCTACCATTAGATCGACCCGCCCCGATCGTGCGACATAGCCGTGTTTTGATACTCGGATTTCATACCAAGTCGGTAGACCTTGAATATTCGATGGGAAGTAGTTTTTCCCCATGACGGGGATACCCATACGAAAAAAACTCTTCATTAAAAGATTGTTGGCGCTAGCTGATCCAGTCCCGTTAACGTTGGCCAACTTAATGACAAAATCATTGATTGAATTGCTCATAACTTAGGTGCCAACTTCCTTAACTTCGTCGCGACTTGCCTCATCGGTAGCATACGGCACCAGTAGCTTAGATTTTTGCATATCCCAGGCTGCGGTCGGACAACGTTCCGCGCATAATCCACAATGCACGCAAATATTTTCGTCCTTCACCATTACCCTACTTGTTTGAGGTAGAGCATCAGAGACATACAAATCTTGTTCCTGATTCTCGGCTGGTGCACTTAACCTATTACGCAAATCTTGCTCTTCACCATTAGCTGCAATGGTCAGACAATCCACAGGACATATATCAATACAAGCGTCGCATTCGATGCAGAGTTTTTCCTGAAACACCGTTTGCACATCGCAATTCAAACACCGTTCGACCTCTCTGAGAGTCTGTTCCGCTGTAAACCCAAGCTCGACTTCAATGTCGATGTTCTTGAATCGCTTTGCCAGATCAACATGAGGCATTAACTGTCTTGATGATGGGTTAAAGTCGTTGCTGTAGCTCCATTCATGAATACCCATTTTTGTACTGCCGAGATTCATTCCAAACGGCAAACGGTCCGTCATGGATTCGCCACTACAGTATTTGTGTATGGATATCGCCGCTTGATGACCGTGTTCAACAGCCCAAATGATATTTTTCGGCCCAAACGCAGCGTCACCCCCAAAAAACACACCTGGACGAGTGCATTCAAACGTCACCGGATCCACCTTGGGCACATCCCACTGATCAAACTCAATACCAATGTCCCTTTCAATAAAGGTAAACGCATTTTCTTGCCCAACCGCAAGAATAACGTCGTCACAAGGTATAACAATTTCGTCCAGTGTCTTCGCCTTTAGTCTGCCATCCTCCCCTTCATGCCACTCGACCTGGGCAAATTTCATCCCCACCAGTTTGCCATCCTCAATGACGAACTCTTCTGGAGAGTGATTTAGCAAGATGTCGACCTTCTCCTCTTCGGCATCTTCCAGTTCCCAGTCCGATGCTTTCAAAAGGTTTCTTGGCTTTCTAGCCAAGACCTTGACATCCTCACCGCCGATGCGCAGTGAAGTACGACAGCAATCCATTGCCGTGTTTCCGCCACCTATGATAAGTACGCGCTTACCGATTTCTTTGACGTGCTCAAATGCCACGGACTCCAACCAGGCGATACCAATATGAATACGGTCGGTGTCATACCGGCCTGGTAACTCTAGATTTCTGCCCTGGGGAGCACCAGTACCAACGAAAACAGCGTCGTAACCTTCGTCCAATAAACCCTGCATGCTCTCTACCGGCGTACCCAATCTAAGGTCAACGCCCATATCCACGATCATGTCGATTTCTTCGTCTAGAACTTTCGGAGGCAGTCGGAATCTAGGGATGTTTGTTCGCATGAGGCCGCCAGGTTCTTTCAGGGCCTCAAACAAGACAATCTCGTAGCCTAAAGGCATGAGGTCGTTGGCGACGGTCAGGGAAGCACAACCCGCACCGATTAACGCAATTCGCTTGCCGTTCTTTTTCTTCGGGATCGTCGGAAGCCGATCAGCAACGGGATCCTTGTGATCCGCGGCGACTCGTTTAAGACGGCAAATCGCCACCGGCTTTTCATCGATTCGATCACGACGACAAGCTGGCTCGCACGGTCGATCGCACACTCGACCAAGAATAGCGGGAAAAACATTGGACTCACGATTAACCATATAGGCGTCCGTAAAGCGCCCTTGAGCAATTAATCGTATGTATTCGGGAACATCGGTGTGGGCTGGACAAGCGTACTGACAGTCCACCACTTTGTGGAAATGCTGTGGGTCATTGGTATTAGTTGGTTGCATTAGAATTGTTGGGCTAGAAACCCAAACTTGCTCCCTTAGCGAAACATATCAATGCAAATTATTCTAAGCCCAAAATGGCGTCGGTAAAAGTCAAAACGAGTCTTAGCCGCCCGCAAAAGCGGCAACGCAAACCCACCGACCCAAAATCGGGTGACTCAACTGCTAGTGATGAGCTTCCTCTAGCAAGTGATACAAAGTGTCTTTTAAGTGCACACGCTTAAACTTCAGTGTCTCTGCGTAGGTATCGGAACACGGTTCGATGTCTTCGTTATGAACAAAGATTTCATCATCCAATCGATGATACTCGTCACATAGTTGTTTGAATTTTGGATCCTCGGATTCGAGGCGATGAATGGTGTCGGCGTACTCAGGGAACTCTTGTATCAGGGGGTGATGCTCTATGGGCATAAGGTATGTCCTCCTGTTGGATGTTCTTGGTGCATGGGACCAACTCCTGAATGAGAAGGGTTACTCTTTAATCATAGCAGGAAAACCCGACCAATCCTTGGACGCGCCCTTATGGACCGGCTATTGCAATGCAGCAGCTTGCATAAGCCCTTGAGAGTTGGTTAGCCACCCACACGCCCGCCCTCAAGATCCCGATAAACATCCAGCAAACCGCTAACCGTGCGCGCATCTTGGGGAGCATCGATCTTGACCAGAAGCTCAAGCGATGCACTCTCCAATGAAGCAGCACCATGATAGCGATTTAGATGTCTTACTAGACGCAGCACTCTCAGACCATCAAACCATTGATAAAAACGCTTCTTAAACGACGCCTGGCTGGCTGTAGAACGCCTGAATAGATTCAGCTGTTCAAATGCATCAGGTTCATGGAAAAACGACCAGAGCACTTTTGGCCACTCAAGATTTTTGGGATCAGTTTGGTACAAGCTAACTACACCAGCGTTGACCCTACGTAGGTCATCAAACACACGGGGTGAATAAACTAAAGGGTTACAAGTCGTCAGTTTGTTAACCGCTTGGCCTGTTCCGTAAGGGGTCCGCAAGGAAACACGACCAGATGGAAAAACGGTACACCCGGTGATCTTCCCAATCTCACCGAGTACACGTAATTTGTGTAAGAAATAGAAATCTTCCCCAGCCTTACGCCGACTCATCCCTCCTCGACGCGCATACGCATGTACCAGCACGGTAAAGCATGAACCCACGGTATGAAACGCCGCTGGGTAGTTTGCGTATGCTAGTCCTTGCACGTAATAACGAAGAAAGAGCTCGTATCTAAGAATTGCCGATGTTTGCTCTTCGGTAAGTCCGGTAGTTCTATGTTCAAAATAGATGGTCGCAGCAACGTCTTTGGGGTTTTTCAGGTAATGATCCCCTATACAAGCCAAGTAGTTGGATGTCATCTGGCAGTCGGCGTCGAGACTGACGATGATGCCGTTTGGGTTTTGTACCGAAACAAAACGCGAAACCGCAAAATCCATACCCAGTTTTCTCGCAAGACCTACGCCCGCGTGTCGATCTTGAAGGTGGTTGTACTCCAGAACCACAAGCTGTAGCCAATCCGGCAAGTCCGGTTCAACTGCTCTCAGCCGCTTCGCCAAAGTCTCATTGGCAACTCTTATTTTAGCGCTCGCTGACTGGGCTGCATTGAATACCACGACCACCTCAACTGCGAAAAAGGGTGCCTGACACTCTGCTAACGACAGCAAAGGCTCAACTTCCGACTCATTGTGCACGGGAATGACGACAGCCAAGTGCAGATTTGGCCGAGCGGCCTTGATATCCGGGTAAGGGAACAGTTGATGTTTCCTCAGATATTCATTAGCGTCTTTAAGCTGTTGTTGCCGCAATTTCTCGGGTAGGACCATGACAAGACGCACCGTTTCTCTTCTAGTGGAAACCGACCCCCATTGGGTAGAGGGGATATTGGACAATTTTCCTGCTTTTCTTCAAGACCATGCCAATTGTGAGCGCAAAGCGTCGGCACTGGCATTGAGTATGGTAGTGAAATACCCGGATCGCACTACCATCATTCCGGATTTAATCGCCCTGGCCCGAGAAGAACTGGAGCATTTTGAGGAAGTGTATCGGGTTATGAATAGGAAGGGCATTCTGCTGGCTAAGGATGAGCCCGACCCGTATATCAACGGTCTGCTGAAGGCTATGCGGCATGGGCGGCAACAGCGTTTTATTGATCGAATGCTGGTCTCATCCTTGGTAGAGTGCCGGGGTGCCGAGAGGTTTCGGCTTGTAGCCGACGCCATTGATGACGAGGAGCTGGGTTCTTTTTATCATCGGCTTTGGAAAAGCGAACAAAAACATGGAAACCAATTCATACGACTCCTACTAAAGGAGGCGGTTGATGAGCGAGAAGTTATGAATCGCGCCGAAGAACTAGCCCAAGTTGAAGCCGACTTAGTCTTGTCGCTACCCCAGCGCGCGGCGCTTCATTAATGACTAAACAGAGCGCCAAGAAAGGGAGTTACGCAAGCAAATGAAGCGGGTGCCTATGCAATCAAAAGCAATCCGCAGTGCTGGTTTCGACGCTGAATCCAACACGTTGGAAGTAGAGTTCACCACCGGTGCAGTGTACCGATACTACTTAGTGCCAAAGTCTGTCTACGATTGGCTACTTCGTGTGAAGTCCAAAAGCGCCTTTCTAGAGCGAAACATCAAGAACCATTTCCAGTATCGCCGAGTCGATAAACCGGCATCACCAGACACTTCATTGGCGCAGCTGCTCAAGGACTCGCTCCAGAGCAATCACGTGGAAGATAACAATGGGACTGGCCCTAGCGACGGATCAAACGAAAGGTAAGATTGATCCTCGCCCTATGGCACCGTGAAAGCGCCATCTTAGGAACACAATGCTCCCAATGTGATTGGGTGTCCCCAGACATCACCACCATGGACCCAGGCTGCAATCTTAAGTAAATGGCTTTTTCGCCGTTTTTTTTGCGGTCTCTATGTCTCAACCCAAATCGCCTAACGGCGCCAAGACTGATACTGACGATGTTTGGCCTATCGCCCAACTCTCGTTCATTAGCATGAGCCTGCGCTCGAGCAGCAGCAGGTTGCCCAACGGACTGGTGTAGACCGGCTCCCACCGGTCGAGAGCACCGGTCTGGGCGAGATCCCTCCACGACAGAAAGTACAGCTTCGGCTCGCCAATGCGCCGGGCCAAAAGACCCGAATTGCACACGACGGCGTCGACGAACCCGCGTGCGTGCAGCGCGGTGATGGGCTGAGCGACCCGGCG
>JBCCFQ010000260.1:0-5703 GCA_039029655.1 Pseudomonadota bacterium
CTTTAACGGGGCAGTCTCATAGTTAATGAATTCATCGGCCCCTGCTCGCTTTGCAAATTCCAACTTGTCTTCAGAGCTTGCCGCCGCAATGACCTTAGCTCCCATACTCTTAGCAATTTCTACTGCGGCAATGCCAACGCCACCGGCAGCGCCTAAGACCAACAGGGTCTCCCCTTCTTTGAGCTCAGCATTGTCTGCTAATGCATGATAACTGGTGCCGTAAGTAATGGTGAAACCTGCCGCGGTAACAAAGTCCAGGCCCTGGGGCTTTGGCATCACGAAGTGTTGGTCCGCCACACAGTACTCACCGAAAGCGCCCCCGGTAGGGACGACAATGACCTCATCTCCGGGGGAATACTGAGTGACACCCTCTCCGACCGCATCCACGACACCGGCCGCTTCGCTGCCAGGCACAAAAGGTGGCGGCGTTTTCACTTGATACTGACCCGCAATCACCAGCAGATCAGGAAAATTGATGGCCGCAGCCTTCACCGACACCCGCACTTGACCTGGACCAACCTCAGGCACATCTAGGTCTTTAAGAATCAAATCCTCCGGGGGCCCGTAGGCTTCACAAACCAATGCACGCATAGTTTCTTTCTCCGTCTATGGTGTGATGTTACCAGCCTGAAAACCCTGGTGAAGCGGGCATGTGCAATGTGAGATAAACGTTACAACCAACCGTGGTGGCGAGCTATGCGTGCAGCTTCAATACGATTGTTAACACCCAACTTCTGCATAGCCTCGTGCAAATAGTTACGCACGGTACCCGGAGAAATGTTTAGGTTTCTCGCGATTTCTTTGCTGGATTGTCCGGTCTCTGCCAACCGCAATGCCTCCCGTTCTCTCTCCGTCAACGGATCCTCTACACCCCAAGCTTGAGCCGCGAGATCGCTAGAGACCACTCGCTCCCCTTGGGCAACGCGACGTACGGCACTCGATAATTCTTCGGCAGGTGTATCCTTCAGTAAATACCCCAAGACACCCGCTCGCATAGCGCGCTGCAAATACCCGGGTCGACCAAAAGTGGTCACAATCAGCACACGACTTGTCAACTTCTCTGCTTGGATCCGCAAAGCAATGTCTAGTCCGGTCATACCTGGCATTTCAATATCTGTAACCACCACGTCTGGCTTTAAGGTCTCAATCAAACCCATGGCCTCGGTGCCATTGGCGCTCTGACCCACCACGGTGATACCGCTGTCCATTTCCAGCAAAGCACCCAGCGCCCCCAATACCAAGTCTTGATCTTCGGCGATAACAACGCGAATCACGTGGAAGACTCCAGCGGTATGAACGCTCGAATGGTGGTGCCGTCGCCGCTGGCAATCTCAAAACGACCTTTCAGTGCGGCAACACGATTACGCATACCCGCAATACCCGAGCCTTCCTTGCCAGTAATACCCCGCCCGTTGTCTTTAATCACCAATTGGGCTGTTTGGTTTTTACAACTCACGCTGATCTCACAGTGTTCAGCATCCGCGTGACGAATGATGTTGGTCACCCCCTCCTTCACCAACATCGCCAATGCGGCGCCTATGTGCTCTGGAAATTCTTGATTGAATGCCTGCACCTCAGTACTAATGTCTGCCGAAGCCAGCGCCATTTTAGCGTTGGCCAGTTCGCTGGTTAAACTCATGTTTTTGATGCCACTGATGGCGGCACGGATATCGGAGAGAGCCTCTCTTGTCGTTTGATGAATATCTTTAAGCTCTTGCTTCGCCCGGCTCGGGTCATCATCGATCACTTTATGGGCCAAATCGGATTTCACCGCGATGACCGTCAGCGTATGGCCCAACAAGTCATGTAGGTCTCGCGCAATTCGTTCACGTTCGGCCATAGCCGCCAAACGCTTGGCTTGATTCTGACTAGATACTAGTCGTGCATTGCTTTCCACCAACTCCCGGGACATATACACCGATACTCCCGTCATGACGCCAAACAAAAGTGCTGGGCCCCAGTAGAACGGATGCGCATTTACGACAATAGAGTAGATGACGATTACGGCGACGATCACGAGACCTGTAGCAACGGCGTGACGCAGCGGTCTTATGTTTGCAGCGGCTGCACCAGCATAAATCAAAAATACGGCAGAGGTGATGGTCACGGATTCCATCCCGATACCCAGTAGGACCATGCCGGCAACACACAACATTAGTTTCACGCCAGATGTTTTGAAGGATGCGAAGTAGACAACCAAAAATACGGAAACGGCGGCTAGAGAAATCCAAATCTCTGGCCATGACGGAAACCGAAACGTCCAGGGGATAAAGAAAAAAATCAGATACACAAGCCAAGGCCATGGATTGTCAACGGCCATCAAGTTGCGCGCTTTGCTGACGATGTCGTTTTGGCTCATAGCTATACCATCTTACTACTGAGACTGTTTGTGACGCCAAAAAAACCACGGAGCAAGAGAAAAAATAGCCACCGTAACCCCAACGCCAAGCCAATGGGCAAAAGGAAATCCGCTGTCATTAATCCCCACTGCATGTAGCGCGATCTCACCCACGTGGTACGAGGGTAGAAGCATCGCAAAAGTTTGTGCAACCTCAGGAAAGACCATGATAGGAATCCACAAACCACCCAAGACCGACAACAACATAAATACAATATTAGTGACGGCAAGTGCGGCTTGCCCCTTTAGAGCCAAGCCTAGCGTGAGCCCTATCAACCCAAAGGGTATGGTGGTCAAGAGATGGATGGTCGCCAGGGAAAGCCATGTGGTAGCCGATAATCGTACGCCGCCGAGGAAGTAAGCGATGCCATAAAGACCCAGCAATACGAAGGCGGTGAACGCCATGGCCGTTCCTAACTTCGCCACCACTAAAGCACTGATTGGCATTGGCGCTACGCGTTTCATTTCTAGTTGACCCTGCTCCTCCTCCATGGCGACACCAACACCAAAACCAAACATGCTCGGGCCCATGGCTGCGAATACACCAAAAGTCGCCAACAAATATTGGGCGGCATTGTTTCCACTTGAACCGGCAAGCACGACACCAAACAGATAGTAAAAACCTAATGGAAAAGCCAGGGTTGGCACCGTGTAGCTAGGCATACGCCAAGACTTTAAACATTCATAGTAAGTCTCAAGCCAAAAAACCCGCAACACGCTCACTTGTGAATTTGTCATTTTTGTCTCACGCCGCTTCTTTAGATTCGGTCAATGCCAAAAAGGCATCTTCAAGCCGTGCTTGGGTGACACTCAAATCCTTAAGTTGAGTATCTTGTTGCAACAGACTTCGTAACACCTGCTCCGGTCTATGGGTGTGCAACTCTACATAGCCACCAGAGGTCTTAACTTCTTCCACACCATCACGCACCCGTAAACTCTCTGGGGATAAACTGGTCCGGCACCGAATCACACTTCTAGAAAACTCCGACTTCACTTCTGATGGTGTCCCAGAAAAAATAATGGATCCTTGATCGATCACTTCAACTTGATCTGCCAGCGCATCAGCCTCTTCTAAGTAATGCGTGGTCAGAAGTACCGTCTTTCCCTCTTTAACAATCCGTCGAACCAAATCCCACAACAAACGTCGAGCATCGATATCCAATCCCGTAGTGGGCTCGTCCAATAAAAGGAACTGTGGGTCACCGACTAACGCGAGGCCTAACAACACGCGTCGTTTTTGACCACCGGAAAGTGCTTTGTAGCGTCGATCGATGATGCTTTCCAACTGGGTATCCCGACAGACTTGGTTTACGCTCAGGGGCTTTGGGAAGTAACTTTGGAACAAACGTAGGTATTCTCTTACAGTAAGTTGTTCGTGCAGCTCCGCATGCTGCAACATCGCCGACAACTGTTGTCTGATGGCTATTGAGTTGGGATTTCCACCAAGAACCTCCACCTTCCCACGGGAGGGTTTGAGTAGCCCCAACATCAAATTGATAGCGGTGGTTTTACCGGCCCCATTTCGCCCCAGCAGTGCCACCAATTTTCCGCGGGGGATGCACAGATCTAGCTCGGCTACAGCCTCAATCTCACCAAAGTTCTTTGAAACACCTATTAGGGATGCGGCACTCTCAGACATAACGGATCCTTACATTTTCGATAAGGATCAGCTTAGCCAGTTACTAGCCCTAGATGCAGTGGTGGGTGACAGGGAGCCGACCGTGACATTTGTCATGGTCCAATGCGGCTGTGGGCCGTTTGTTGGGCTCACCTACATCGGTTGATGACACATCCCCGGAAGCCGCCTTGCTCAATGAGCTCGTGGCTGGCAGCAATGTCGTCTAAAGGTATTCGATGGGCAATACGATGCTTTAACGCATCCCGCTCTAGTGCGTCCGTGATGTCACGAACTGCATAGGATTTCGCTTCCTCGGGCATGGCATAAACAATCACCAAGCGAACCGTCAAATCCAAATACATCATTCTAAAAAAAGGCAACTTTGGTTCAGGGTTGGCCATAGAAGCATAGCTTGCGATGGTGGCGCCAGTATCCACACAATCCAACACTTCATTTAGATTCCCACCAAACTCGACATCGACAATGCGTTCCAGCTTTTTGCCGTTGGTATGCTCAAGTATTGTTTGAGCCCAATGGGATTCCCGATGATTCACCACCACATCGGCACCTAAACTTAAACATGCGTCATGATCATCTGGATTGCTGGCTGTGGCTATGACAAAAGCCCCATCTTGTTTTGCCCACTGAATGGCATAGTGCCCAACTCGACCAGCGCCACCCGTAATCAACACTCGCTTGCCCGCCACGGATCCATCGGCGAACACACAACGATGGGCTGTCATGGCCGGGATGCCCAAACAAGCACCCACATCGAACGAGGCGTTGTCCGGCAAGAGGACGGCGCGATGTTCTGGCAGGCTCAGCAACTGCGCTGCGGTGCCAAAACGGCGCCCATACTGTGCTTGATAGACCCAAACCCGCTGGCCGATTCTGTCTTTTGATACACCAGACCCCACATCCGCAATCACCCCCGCACCATCGCTATGGGGAATCACAAAACCACGATCCAACAAATCCGGGAAAGAACCTGCCCGTTTCTTAACATCGGATGGATTCACACCACTGGTGTGCAACTCAACTAGAACTTCTCCATCGTTTGGTGTTGGATCCGGGCGTTGACCCACATGTAACACGTCTTTCGCCGCACCAAACTGTTCAAACCAAGTCGCTTTCATTACCCAGACACCTTCAATCTAACCAGTTAGACAAGCTCTCGGTATGGCCGTCTACCGCCAACACTTGTCCCGATACATAACGCGCGGCATCCGAAGCCAAGAAGACCACTGTGTTCGCCACATCTTTTGCGTCCACAAAAACACCCATGGAGGTTTGTTTCTGATACACGGCACGCACTTCTTCTGGGCTTAGTCCACGCTGTTTTGCATCTCGCTCAATCACACCATCGATCCGTGGCCCTGACACACTACCCGGACAAACAGCGTTGACCCGAATGCCATCTTTTCCCAGCTCCATTGCCCAAGTCTTGGTCAAACCGACAACACCCCATTTTGCCGCCGCATAGGGTGAACGCAATGGATAACCAAACAGTCCCGCCGTCGACGATATGTTGATAATGGAACCACCCCCACTGGCGCGGAGTCTAGGTACGGCAAGTTTGGTGGCATAAAAAACACCGCCCAAATCGATATTGATGCAGTGTTGCCACTCTTCAAACCCAACGTCTTCGACAGGCGCAGACGGACCGGCAACACCCGCATTGTTGATC
>JBCCFQ010000261.1:0-5688 GCA_039029655.1 Pseudomonadota bacterium
ACGATTGTACAAGTTCGCCCGAGAGCTTAAGTTGACAACGACCTGGGCTCAATTACCCCCTACAGCAATACCCGGGGTACAACCCCCAATACTAAACTGCCCAACATTTGTATACCCGAATCTTGGCTCAAGTAGTCGCGAGCTGGTAGTAATCAGCGGCGATGTATAAGCGTCGTTAAACAAAAGATTGGGATCACTCATCTGACCGTCCCAATCCGTACACCAAACGCCTGTTGCAACGTCCAATCCAACAAAAAAGGAACTGGACGGATCGACGGTAGAATACAAATCGCGTATGTCTTGATCTGAAGCGTTAAGTAGTCGAGTCACCGCTTCGGTGAAGCCACCGACACCCCCAAGGCGATTGATCGCGACAACGGACTCTTCAGTGAGCACAAACAAGGGCTGAACCCGCAAGGGATCGGCCCAACCGCCCACCGAAACAAAACCACTACTCAATGGTACTGCAGGGCTAAACCCAGGTTCTGCCGGTGAAGACGACAGCACTTCTCGCCAGCTTGCTGAGCCAAGGGGTGTGAATTGTCGTGACACTAGATCCTTAAATTTTCGATTCAGCCGACGCTTCATGCGTCTAAGCTCGCTCTGTTTGCCCCAATAACCCACACCGATGTCATCAAAGTTTGGTTCGAAGGGAATTGGAGTGGCATTGATCCATGCGGCACGCGCCTCTTCCCACTGTTTAATGGCTCTGCCTTTCAAAACACCCGTGACACCAAAAACAGGAAAATACCGCCCTACCCTGTCATCGGCGCGGTTGCGCCCGCCCTGTTCTGCGAAACGTTCACGGTACTCGTTGAAAAGGTCTGTCAAATTCTCGCCGCAGGTTGCCCCATTAGCACCAGAAAGTCGAGCCGTCTCCACCCACGTTAAGCCCACGCTTCTGTTGGCACATCTACGCAGCCAACGTTTGAAGTTACGACGATCTCGCGGTCCATACCCTGCATAGAAAGATCCGTAGACGCCAAGTAAGGTGGCGAACTGATCAAAATTGACCACTGATGTTCTGAGAAAAACACGCGGATCATCCACTATAAATTGAATGCCCTTTTGTAAGCCATCAATGATGTCTTTGGCATGGAAAACTGGATCAGGTGAGGTCAGTAATAGCTCAATGGCTTCTTGATTGATTAACGGTCCCAGGTCGCGAAGCAGTCGGATAAATGCATCGACACCCTCCTGCGGCAACGGACCATTCAGTAATTCCAGAATGTTCCCCTGTGAAACACCTGCCAGTAACGCGCCCACAGTATCCGCATCCTCGAACAAACCTGAATCGGTTAAACCCACCACTGATTTAAGCATCAGGGCGTATCGCGCATCACGCTCTAGTGGACGACACGGGCTCCCTCCGCAAGTATGGGTGAGTGGGTTGGCCCACATGCTTTCCATAAAAAAAGCGGTAATGCTCCCCGAGCTCCCTCCCGCCGCACAGGTAATTGCGCCGTACTCTTCAACATGACGAGCCAGTGCACCGTAGTGGGCAAAAAGATTTTGTCCATTACCTCGAATGCCTGCACAAATCGACTGTTGGACTTTGGGTCGAGTTTTGTGGTCACCAATACCGGACCGATTGTCTGAAAGTGCGGGTGTTGCAAAAACGCTGGTAAGCAGGAGAACAGCAGATAAAAGGGGTCCGCGCGCGGTCATAGATTGGCTCCGGGTTGATTCAGTGATAACTAAAGACATTCTTAAAAAATGTGATGTTTTTTTTGTATATATCGCCATGGAATTCAGTTCTTTGCATCCGGCCAGGTAGGCGCTAAAACACAGAAGGCAATATGATTTTGTTGCTTTGAACTATAAATTGCGGAATCAACCTCCGCAAGAACGCAAAAACGTAAGCTCACTCAAGCTTTGTCGATTTGGTTTTACATAAGCTGCTAGCCACCGGCCCGTACTTTCGTTCAACAAACGATCGCCAGATGAACTAGGCGGTACTTTGCTGAGAAGCGATCGGAGTCAAACTCCGGATTCAACGAAGTAAGCGATTTATCGCAGCAGCGTCCAAATTCCAATAGCAATAAACCCAACCCCCGCCACGGTGTGAAGCATGCGTTCACTGACGTATTGGGCAATGGCAGTTCCCGCAAGCACCCCAAGAGCGGAGGCCGCAATCAACGCAAGTGATGCACCGACGAACACTATCCATCTATTAACACTCGAATCTGTCGCAAATAGCAGTGTCGCCAACTGTGTCTTGTCACCAAGCTCTGCAACAAAAACTGTTCCAAAGACCACTAAAAAAGCTTTCCATTCCATTAATCCGTTCTCCCCAGACTCATCTGGCGCGACACCCACCGGAGCAGAATCTATTCCTCAACACGATACAGAGGACTGTGGCCCCAATTTATCCCATAGAATACTGACCTTTGGGCGTAACATCGATCAAACTGTGGAGGGAACCGATACTGAAGCACTTGAGTTCGCTCCCGGCAACCACGAAAATGGTCAACAAATAAGCAGGCAATTCTTACCTGTCAGATATTAAACGTGGAGCGAATCATGGCTTTTCCCAATCTTCATCTTTCCAAGGATCCAAGAGCACTACTGTCCGGTAGTGACAACGACGCAGTAATAGTGGTCACCAGCCAGAAGGGTTGCTCGGCAAATGCGGAAGTCGACTCTGTGTTGCATTCGGTGGCGGAAATGGACAAACGATTGGGTAAAGATGCCATGTTAGTTCATTCGTCTAAGGTTGCTGGCGGTCGCCTTATTCACGCGCCGACGGGGGAGTTGGCTCACGACTATGACGACGTGCGGTGTTTCTGCGATGCAGCGGCAAAGGGAATACTCCTAGCAAAAGATTCCGGTGCCACCAATCCGGTATTGGTGGTTGAGGGCGTTCCCTCAGAAACGGCCTTTGCCAATGCTGTGGAAGTCTCTTTTCTCGGGGCGTGCCAAGCATTGTGGCAACCCCTAGAAGCACGGGAAGCCCTCGGCACGGAGACTGTGGAACCGGTCGAATCAATCTCTATCCTTGACGTAAATGATCAGATCGACGCGAGCTATTTGTCCGCATTAGAAACTGGTCGACGACTTGCGAGAGACTTGGCAGGGACCAACGCTGAACGCATGGCACCGCCCAACTTTGCCAACTATTGCGTGGAAGCCCTGGACGGCAGCTCACTGTCCATCGAGGTGATCGACGACCAAACAAAAATTACCGAAGACTACCCGCTTCTGGCAGCGGTTGGTCGCTGCTCGCAAAGTGTGCCTCGTCATCAACCAAGGGTCATTAAGGTGGGTTACGAAGGAGAAGGTCCCATCGAAAAGACGCTTTTTATCGTCGGCAAAGGGGTGACCTTTGACACAGGCGGCGCGGATCTCAAGGTCGGTGGCCATATGGCAGGCATGAGTCGTGACAAAGGGGGCGCCGCGGCAGTGGCAGGCTTTATGAAAGTTGTCTCTGAACTTAAGCCCAAAGGACTCAAGGTGGTGGCCTTTCTCGCAGCGGTACGCAACAGCATAGGTGCCAACGCCTTCACCGCCGATGAGATTATCACCAGCCACGCAGGGGTTCGCGTTCGTATCGGCAATACCGACGCAGAAGGCCGACTGGCCATGACGGACTCGCTGTCTCATTGCCGACAAATGGCGCTGGAAGCAACCAATCCGGAACTGATGACCGTAGCGACGCTGACAGGACACGCAGCCCTTGCCGTGGGCCCCTACGCCGCACTGGTAGAAAACGGGACTGCGAGAAAACAGTCCGTGGCACAGAAGCTCGCCGATGTGGGTGACGATTGGGGTGATTGCATGGAAGTGAATCGTTCTCGTCGTGAAGACTGGCACATGAATCGCCCTCGCAGCAAAGCTGACGATGTCTTGTCCTCAAACAATGGTCCTTCTGTTTCCGTCGCTCGTGGCCATCAATTCCCAATGGCTTTTATGTCCACTGCTTCCGGTTTGGATGCACATGGCGTTAGATCCAAGCACCCTCTTCCCTATCTGCATATTGATATTGCGGGTAGCTTTGTAGAAGACTCCGCTTGGCAGCATGGTAAACCAACGGCAGCACCCGTCACCGCGTTGGCTGCTCGGTATTTGAAGACCTGAAAACTCACGCCTGCTGTTTCTAGTACTGGCGATTCAACTCGGGTACACCGCAGTGGCCTCGGCAATCAGGCACCGGGGCACAGTTCGCACAATGAACGTCGAGTGGTGGCGCGATGGATTTTGAAGTCCTCGGTAAAAACACCGGTGAATGTTCCCAAAACTAGCCAACTGATTTAGACTTCTGCCCCTTCCTAGCCGCGCGATACCACAGTGACACAACTCAACGTCAATGGTCTTCAGATCGAATACGACACGTTTGGAGACCCGAAAGATGATCCTATGCTTTTGATCATGGGACTCGGCACACAAATGACGGCTTGGTCCCCGGAATTCTGCAATGGGTTGGCAGGTCACGGGCACTACGTGATTCGTTTCGACAATCGAGATGTTGGCTTGTCCACCAAGTTTGACGGTGCCTATACGCCCGGCCGGTTGCGCTACGTCTTCAACCATATCCTTGGCACTTCGTTAAGAGCCCCCTATTCCCTCGAGGACATGGCAGTCGACGCCGCTGGGGTTCTAAAGGCACTGGACGTCGACTCAGCACACGTAGTCGGTGCCTCAATGGGTGGGATGATTGCTCAACTATTAACCTTACGACACCCGCATCGGGTGAAGTCCCTAACATCCATAATGTCGTCAAGCGGCGCCCCTGGACTGCCGCCGGCAAGACCGGAAGTGATTCAACACGTGTTCAAGAATCGCCCAAACACTGGCAACGTGGAGGAGCGACTTGAATATATGGTCAGGTCCATCCAACTCATCGGCAGCCCAGGGTATCCACGTGACGTTGACGAACTTCGAGAGCTGGTCAGAGCATCACTAGAACGAAGCTTTTATCCTCAGGGTTTTGGACGGCAACTCGCGGCCATTGTCGCTGACGGCAGCCGTGTTAAACGACTGGCGAAAATCGATAAACCGGTACTCGTGATACATGGGCGAGATGATCCTCTCGTACCGGTAGAATGCGGCATCGACACCGCCAATCGAATCAACGGCGCCAAACTGGAAATTATCGAGGGAATGGGACACGATCTCCCTCCCCAACTTGTGGATCGATTGACCTCACTCATTGTTAGTCACGCCCGCGAAGTCGACAATCTCCATTGAGCAAAAAACTGGCGTGGGATGGTAGACCGCCTACGTTAGCACTAAACGAATTGGCGTTTTTTCGTCAGTATGCGCCCTACTCTTTGCCATCCCGGTCACTCTGGACCCTACCCTAAAGACAACAACAGCTATCGAATTCCGGCTTTTTGATTCCGGACATTGATTTCCGGTTTTTATTGTCCTATTATGCAGATCTTCAAGAGCTGGATTGGAACTGTGGCAATGACTCACTGGACCTTTTTTAGTAATTATGCCCACGCGCTCGTCTGCCTAGCAGAGTCGCCGGAAGCCACGCTACGCGAAGTGGCGGATCGAGTCGGCGTTACTGAGCGAAGTGCGCAGCGAATCATAACCAATCTCGATGAGGCCGGAATCTTGAAGCGGGAGAAACACGGTCGACGAAATAGATACGTCATTGACACCAGTGCTCACCTTCGACATCCCTTGGAGGAGCATTGCACGGTCGGTGAGCTATTGAAGACTATTCTGAGTCTGTCCCGA
>JBCCFQ010000262.1:0-5675 GCA_039029655.1 Pseudomonadota bacterium
GCCAGTCCCACCACGTCACCTTCACCTTGCGTCAGTACTTGCTCTGCCTGCTCAAAATTGTGGATGCCACCCACCGCCACAGTCGGGGTGGGCAAACCTGCCCTGGACAAAGCATCACGCACACGCTTTGCCGGCCCGAGATTCCTGCCGAAAGGACCTTGTTCGTCGGAGTAATAGGACGGCATACACTCGTAACCGCTGGGACCGGTGTACGGATACACCGCCTGCCCTACTTTGGGTTGTTTGGCGTCATCAAACTTCCCACCCCGGGAAAGGGAAATAAAATCCATACCCGCCTTGCCCAAAGCTTGGGCGAAGAACGCAGCATCCTCAACCATAGAACCGCCGTCTACACAGTCTTCCGTGAGCATGCGACAGCCCACGACGAAGTCGTCACTCACGACGCTTTTAACCTTATTAAATACCTCTAGGGGCAAGCGAACCCGCTGTTCTTTGTCACCACCATAACCATCCTCTCGGGTATTGGTGGCAGACAAAAACGATGCCATGGTATAGGCGTGGGCATAGTGCAATTCAACACCGTCAAAGCCCGCTTGTTCCGCCCTGACAGCGGCGGAGGCGAACAAGCCTGGTAACTTTTCTGGTAGATCCGCAATATGAGGTAATTGAGTATCGGTGACCCGCTCTCGATGCCCAAAACGTAACGCTTCAAGCTCTCTAGGATTTAGCACATCCTCTAATTGATCCGGTTCAAGTGCTAGTAATTTTTCCCGTACCTCTACTTGTGACGTTGATTCATCCATGCCCAGTGCCCGTCGATGATCCGGGGTAACGGTTAAAAACTGCTCTAAGAACCGTTTTGGATCGGGGCGTCGTCTGATACTTAAGAAATCTATGACTTGAATAAAAAGCTTGGTGTAGCCTCCACTTGCATCCTTCACCGTGTTCACCAACGCTTGCAGTCCTGGCAGAAATCGATCATCCCCGATACGCAACAACGGTCCAGACGGAATATCACGAATTCCGGTTGCCTCCACCACAATGGCACCGGGCTGACCTTCAGCAAATCTTCTATACCAATCGAGGACATTTTCCGTCACATAACCATCTTCGCTGGCACGCCAGGGCACCATGGCGGGCACCCATGTTCGGTCTTCAAGATACAGGTTGCCTGCAGACAATGGTTGGAACAACTTCGAGGATTGAGCCGCCGCACGATTAGGCCATTCACCCGTTGTTGCAACGTGTTTTATTCTTTCAGGGGGACGCCACATGGCCATAATTTGTCTGTGCCTCTTTTTGTGTCTAGTCCGGTACTACAGCCGTTGCTTCAATTTCGACTTTGGCGTCCGACTCCATCAATCCACTGACCTCCACCACCGCCATGGCCGGGAAGTTCTTACCCATGACACGACGGTAGGCGACACCGATGTCTTTCACTTGATCCAAATACTCTTGTCGGCTGGTCACGTACCAAGTCAGTCGTACAACATGCTCAGGCTTAGCATCCGCTTCGGCCAACACTTCAACGATGTTTTGCAAGGTGCTCTCAACTTGCTCAGTCAGATTGAGCGGAAAGCGACCCTGCACGTCCCAGCCCACCTGCCCGGCCGTGAAGACCAACCTCCCTCGAGCAGCCATACCATTGGCATAACCTTTTGGACGGGGCCAAGCTGAAGGTTGCAGTGTCACGTTCGTCATGAGAACTCCTTAGCCCAATAACTGTTTACTAATAATGAGTTTTTGAACCTCAGTGGCACCCTCATAAATTCTAAGCGAACGAATCTCTCGATAAAGCCGTTCAACCATGGCGCCACTGACCACACCGCGCCCACCAAACATTTGCACCGCTTGATCGATCACCCATTGAGCAGACTCAGTGGCCGTCATTTTTGCCATAGCGGCTTGTTTGGTGACAGCGCCACCGGTGTCTCGTTGCCATGCCGCTCTATAAACCAAAAGTGCTGCGGCATCCACTTTGGTGGCCATATCTGCCAGGGTGGCTTGAGCCATTTGAAAGTCCGCCAGAGTCTGGCCAAACATCTGACGACCTTTAGCTTGGCCAAGGGCTTCATCCAGAGCACGTTTTGCAAAACCCAAAGCCGCCGCCGCAACGGAGGTACGAAACACATCCAACGTGCTCATGGCAATCTTAAAACCAGCACCGACTTCGCCGATCAAGTGAGCTTTTGGTACCCGGCAGTTATCTAGCTTTAAGGTGGCCAAAGGATGGGGTGCTATAACGTTGATACGCTCCGACTGATCAAACCCTGGGGTGTCGCTGTCGATTATGAATGCACTGATCCCCGATGACTTTGTGGTCCCGTCATTTCTTTTTTCGCCGGGTGTTGTACGGGCAAACAAACAATAAAAATCCGCAATGCCACCGTTGGATATCCAAGTTTTGGTGCCGTTGATTACATAGTGATCGCCATCGTCTGTTGCCTGGGTATTCATAGCCGCAACATCGGACCCTGCATCAGGTTCCGACAAGGCAAAACCAGCAATCTTTTTACCCGCCGCCACATCGTTTAGATAACCTTGGCGTTGCTCAGCGGAACCAAACAAAGAAATGGCTCCACTACCCAGCCCCTGCATGGCGAGAGCAAAGTCCGCTAGGCCATCGTGGTATGCAAGGACTTCTCTCAACAAACAAATGTGGCGAGCATCAAAACCACCGCTGGCATCAGCGACACAGGAACTCAACCAGCCGTTCTCTCCCAGCTGACGCACACGCTCGCGGCAAATCTCATCTACGTTACCTTCGTGATGGGGTTCATCCTTAAATGTGTTTTGAGCCCAGCTAGAAAGTGACTCCGCAAACTCGGCGTGACTAGAATCAAAAAAAGGCCAGTTCAAATGTTCCAGTGAAATCATACTAGTCGCCTTTGAAACTGGGCTTTTGCTTATTCACAAATGCCTCGTAAGCACGATGAAAGTCTTTTGTTTGCATACACAAAGCCTGAGCCTGAGCTTCAGCCTCTAGGGCCTCCGGCACACTCATATCCCACTCCTGATGCAACATACGTTTGGTCATTGAGTGGGCAAAGGTTGGACCAGATGCCAGTCGGCGGGCAATTGCTTGCGCGTGATTTTGAAGCTCCTCTGCTTCCACAAGTTCGTTATAAAAGCCCCACTGGGCGCCCTCGATAGCAGAAAAACTACGACCGGTAAACAACACTTCTGAAGCCCGGCCTTGACCGATAATCCTAGGCAAAATGGCACAAGCCCCCATGTCGCAACCTGCCAAACCTACGCGGGTAAACAAAAAAGCGGTTTTTGCGGCCGGCGTGGCGTATCGCACATCACTGGCCATGGCGAGAATGGCCCCAGCGCCGGCACACACCCCATCCACTGCAGCAACAATGGGCTGTGGACACAGCCGCATGGCTTTAACCAAATCTCCCGTCATCCGGGTAAACCCCAACAACTCCTTAGCGGTCATCTTGGTTAACGGACCAATGATGTCGTGCACATCGCCGCCAGAACAAAAGTTCCCTTGAGCGCCAGTCAACACCACAACACTCACATCGTCTGCATACTGCAATCCGCGAAACAAGTCTCTAAGCTCAGCGTAAGAATCAAAAGTCAAAGGGTTTTTTCTTTCTGGACGATTCAATGTCACAGTGGCAACGTTACTTTCTACCTGCCACAAAAAGTGCTCTGCTTTGTAATCACTCCAATCACTTCGTGTTGACATGGCTTATCCCCTCGTCTGAATTTCTAGACCTTGAATGCCTGTTTTTAACCCACCCAATAGGTCGTTTAATTCGGATTGCTTCTCAGTAGAAAGGCCAGCAAACAACTCCACTATCCAGCCTTCATGGGCTTCCGCCATTTGATGAAAGGTTTTTCTTCCCAAAGATGTGATCACAACTCGAAAGATTCGTCTGTCTTTTTGGTCAGGCCTTCGCTTGATTAGACCCTCACCCTCCAGTGCCTTAGCAATACCCGTCACGTTGCCCCCGGTGACCATCATTTGTTCCGACAACTGACTCATAGTTAGGCCCTGGGGCGCCCGCTCCAGCTGAGCTAGAAAATCAAATCTGGGCAATGTGGTGTCGAACTGTCTAGACAACTGCTGTCGCACCTTGGCTTCAACCAAATTGGTGCATGCCAACAGACGCAACCACAAACGTAGCGCCTCGTGATCGGTATTGTCCAAACGAGTTTCAATGTCGGTAACGGTGGCATCCAAGGGTTTTGTCATGTGACTTCGCCTCCGGCAATCACAATACTCTGCCCATTAATACCGCGACTGGCTTCCTGACAAAGCCACAGCACGGTGTTGGCCACCTCTTCCGGTTCGATCAATCTCTTTTGTGGATTTGACGCGACCAAGGTGTTTAGCGCCTGGTCTTCGTCCATTCCAGTAGATTTGGATATGTTCTCCAGGGCCGCGTCGACAATGGCGGTCTTGGTAAATCCTGGACACACCGAGTTTACGGTGATTCCAGTTTGGGCCAACTCTTGGCTTAGAACACGGGTCAAACCAATGACACCATGTTTTGCACTGGTATAGGCCGAAGTGTAAGGGTACCCCTTAAGTCCTGCGGTGCTGGCTATATTAATGATGCGCCCCCAGCCTTGGGCTTTCATATCCGCCAAGACCGCCTGACAGCAGTGATAAACCCCGTGAAGATTGACGTTAATCATTTGCTCCCAGAGAGACCAGGGGGTTCTGGAAAAAGGCGCACTCTCCGCCTGACCCGCATTGTTAACCAGAATATCAATGGAACCGAATCGCTCTTTAGCCAAACTGAATCCGCTCTTGACGGACTCAGCTTCCGTCACGTCCACCGTCACTACATTGGCTTTTTCTAAACCTAGAGAATCAGCAACAGACTCCAACTTAGACAGGGTGCGACCGCTTAAGGTAACTTTCGAACAATGAGCACTGAGCAGCCTCGCAATAAATTCACCGATGCCTTGACCGGCACCGGTGATCAATACGTGCTTCTCTTTTAGAGCATCGGTCACGGCATGAAGGCTTGCAAATTAGTTTGAGCCCGCCCCAGTATCAAGGCATGAATGTCGTGAGTGCCTTCATAAGTGTTGACGGTCTCCAGGTTCAGCATGTGGCGCATGACATGGTATTCATCGGCGATGCCGTTACCTCCGTGCATGTCTCGGGCCAAACGCGCAATGTCCAGAGCCTTGCCGCAGCTATTGCGCTTCACTAGAGAAATCATTTCCGGAGCCCAACTGCCACTATCCATCAAACGACCAACACGCAGCGATCCCTGCAAGCCCAACGCAATCTCGGTTTGCATATCTGCCAGCTTTTTCTGGATTAGCTGATTCGAAGCCAAGGGACGACCGAATTGCTTTCGATCCAAAGTGTACTGCAGTGCCGATTTCCAGCAGGTCTCTGCAGCACCCATGGCACCCCAACTGATACCATATCTCGCTCGGTTCAAACACCCAAAGGGCCCAGCTAAACCAGAGACATTGGGTAACAAGTTGTCTTCGGGAACAAAGACATCGTCCATCATAATCATACCGGTGATTGATGCTCGTAGACTGAGCTTGCCTTCAATCTTAGGCGCCGTTAAACCTTGTGCACCCTTTTCAATGACAAATCCTTTGATGCGATTATCATGGGCCTTTGATTTCGCCCAAACGACAAAAACATCCGCAATGGGAGAATTGGTAATCCAGTTCTTGGACCCATGTAGTTTGTAACCACCGTCAACGGGTGTGGCCGTGGTCAC
>JBCCFQ010000263.1:0-5668 GCA_039029655.1 Pseudomonadota bacterium
GGCTGGCCGTTTAGTAACAAACCACTAAGATTCACTTGCACAGCCTCATCCTCCAATAAAGCGCCATTGGGTTAAGTCGGCGACTTTCAAAAAATCTTTAAAAACCCTTGAAATTCCGCTAAATGTCTCCATTATCTTAAAATATGGTGCTATCTGTACCTTTCTGGGAGAAAGCAAAATGCCGTATTGGGCTTGGCTAGCGCTGGGTCTTGCGTTGTTGGCCATGGAAATGTTTGCCATCGACGCAGCCTTTTATTTGTTCTTCTTGGGGGTCTCCGCCTTGACAGTGGGAGGTATTGCCGCCCTCGAAGCCCCTGTTTGGGTTCAATGGGTCAGCTTTGGCGTCATCAGCGTCGTAGCCATGGTGCTGTTTAGGGAAGAGCTGTATCAGAAGTTAAGGGGTGGCCTGCCTGGGTTTGAGGACAAATCCATGGGCAATACCGTGGTCATAGAGGCAGAACTTGCCCCTGGTGCCACCGCCCGAGTTGAGCTTCGAGGTACCACTTGGACTGTCAAAAACGTAGACACGGAAACCATTCCATCCGGTACTCAAGCCAGTATCGACGCCGTCAACGGGCTTACTGTTGAAGTAAAAAATCCAAGTTAAAGGAGGTCACATTGGACAATCTTGCACTCATTGCTGTTGGACTGTTTGTATTTGCCATCGTTGTCTTGTTGGCAAAACTCGCGGTCATCGTGCCACAACAAAACGGATACATCGTCGAGAACCTAGGTAAGTATTCACGCACCTTGCAAGCTGGGTTTCATATCCTCATACCATTTATTGAGAAGGTAGCCTACAAGCATAGTCTTAAAGAGCGAGCCGTAGATATTGCGGAACAGGTGTGTATCACCCGGGACAACGTACAGGTTGGTATCGATGGAGTTTTGTATCTACAGGTCATGGACCCACGACGTGCATCCTACGGTATAGCGGATTATGTGTTTGGTATTTCACAACTTGCACAAACCACACTCAGAAGTGAGATCGGCAAGATCGACTTGGACAGAACCTTCGAGGAGCGGGCAGCAATCAACGCTAACGTTGTCAGCGAGTTAGACAAAGCCTCAGCTCCCTGGGGTGTAAAAGTACTGCGCTACGAAATTCGGAACATCAATCCTCCAGCGGATGTTTTACAAGCCATGGAAAAGCAGATGCGCGCCGAACGAGAAAAACGTGCCGTGGTCTTAACCTCCGAAGGTGAAAGAGACGCTCAAATCAACCAAGCCGAAGGTGAAAAGCAGCGCGTCATTAAGGAATCCGAAGCAGCCAAGACCCAACAAATCAATGAAGCCGACGGTGAAGCCACCGCTATACTCAGGGTCGCGGAGGCAACTGCGGAAGGACTCAAGAAAGTCGCCCAAGCTGTCAGCACCGAAGGTGGTCACGAAGCCATGCAGCTTAGAATTGCGGAAGACTATGTGACTAAGTTTGGAGAGCTGGGTAAGTCGTCTAATACGTTGGTTGTTCCAGCAAACCTGACGGATGTGTCGTCCATGATTGCACTGGCAACCAAAGTGTTTGATTCATCAAAATCTGGCGGGACAAGCTCTGAAGGCCGTATCAGCTAGTCAATTTGAGATCTTACTAATAACAAAGCACCGTGCCTGGATTCGATGGTTGGATGATCGAATCCAGGTTTAGCCAAATGCCAGTCTCCCGCCACAAGCACATGCCCGCCAATTCGAATATCACCCTCGATGACGTAACACTCCTCTTCCTGGTCATGAAAGTGACTAGGAAATACAGCACCCGCCTGTAGGCGATACAAGACTGTGTGGTTATTACCCTTGGAGTCTTGACGTAAGACCTTCATGGTCACGCGGTCCATGACATGGACCCACTGGCCCTCCTCTCTTCGCAAAGTTTCGGTTCCTTTGGGAGCCGGTCCTCCGATGCGACTCATGATCCGCTGGGCAAGGGAATTACGACGCTTTTGAGACAACTCGTAGGGCGCGGCGTTTGTCGCCACGGCCTTTGTTATTGCATGTAGTTCGTGTTTTGTCTTCATAGTTAGGCCACCAACCGCGCCACAGTCTCAAGTCCACGCTTTACGTGTGACTTCACCGTGCCCACGGGCATAGACAACACGGTAGCAATTTCCGAATGCGTCAATCCTTTTAAATACGCCAAGGCAAGTACTTGACGTCGATCCAAAGGTAGTGCCAACAACGCATTCCTGACTGTCGACCCACTTTGCATCATATCTACTAACATGTCGGCTGACTCCGTAGCCTCTTCAAACTGCAGTTCATCAATATCACAGTGGTTTTTCTGTTTGCGCAGCAAGTCCAACGCGCGACTACGGCAGATGGTAAGTAGCCAAGCCAAAACTGACCCGCGGCTTTGATCATACTTAGCAGCATGATCCCAGGCGTACACATACACGTCACAGCTCACTTCTTCGGCATCAGCCTCATTGCCTACGATGGATCGCGCCAACCCAAACACACGACCGATGGTTCCATGGTAGAGCTGCTCCAGAGCAGCATCCTCTCGATCGACAATTCGAATCATTAGCGATGCCAATGGGTTGGATCTCGAACCTTGGACGCGATCCGTCCCCTTGCTATGTATTGTCAGACTAAGTTCCGGCATGAATCGAGCTTCTTACCTTGTATTTACCCTAACTACGCAGCCCACAAGCCTTTGGATGCAAAAAAAAGAGCAGGCCAGTGGCCTGCTCTAAGGGGTGTTGCATGGGCTGCGCTAGTGACCTTCGCCATGGTGACTATGATTGCGCCCATTTTGGGGGGTTGACTCGTAAGGAAAGACTTTGTTGAACGCCATATCGTTTTGGTCCACGTTGTCTCCCGCCGGTCCCTGGATAAACAACGGCAGACTACGAAGATCACTGATGGCGGCGGTAACAGCGATGTCAAACACATCGTCACCAAAACGTCGCCCATTTGGCCAGCCGCCGGGTACAAACCCACCATTGCCAAACGGGTCTTGGATCTGGCTCTTCAACACATCACCACCAAAAATCGACAAACGTGAGAACCCTTCGTCATCGGGATTGGTTGGGTGAGTGGGACCACCACCCGCCAGGCGCACACCAGGCGTGGATAGATCGACTTTGATTAGGTCAGGAATGTAAATTCCAGCGATATCAGTTCGATTAGTCTCCACCGCCGGTTCAAGTCCCGTACCTGGAATCACCAAGGCATTGATCAGGCCAGCCAACTCGGGTTGTAACGCGTATTGGCTAAACAGTACGCCATCCAGCACAGGCCGGGTCCTGCTGTATAGGTCTTTGTCAGCAATGGCAACAAAGCCTTCATTAAAGAGCGGGTTACCCTGACGCGCGACTTGAACCCAAGGGCCAGTCAATTTGTCCCGGTCTACACCTCGAGATAACACCTGAATCTTTTGTCGGCTTGTTGTGGCGTATACACCTGCAATCTGTTGGTCACCACCAAGCTCTTTCATGGGAATACGTAACGCAATCAGATGTAGGTTGAAACCACCTTGAGCATCATCCGCATCTGCCCGTAGTTGGAGCAAGTCAAAGGTCGCCTGAATATCGGCATAAAAACCATCGTCTCGTTGCCCAGCAAAGGACACATAGCCACGGCGCAACTCGGTAATGGATTGTTTTGTATATCGATCCAGCTCCGCGTGGGTGGCAACGCCTTCCTTAGCGGGGTTCTCACCATCATCACCCTGGTTGTAAAAAGGGGTGGCAATACCTTGGTTGTTCGGCGGCACAACACCACGCCCTAAGAGCACGGACTTTTTGCCTCTACCCCGACGATCCACTTTAAATACGCGGTAGGTTTGAGTGAGATTTTGGTTTGCATCATCCACGTTCTCAACGACACCCAGGTAGGACTGAAGAATCGTGTTCTCATTCTTGAACTTGGTGTCAAAGTCAAACTGATAGCTAATTGAATTACGGCCTTTCGCCACGTCGTCACCCAATGCAACGTGGATTTGATACAGCACGTTGTCATCAAAGTTGTACTTGTTAGGACCGATACCAGGTTCTTCAAAGGGATAGACGCCAAGGGCGACGACTAAGCTCTTTTCGCCACCCGCGTCACTGACAAATGCGTACACGTCTGTGGTGTTGGCGGCGGGGTCCAGGGTGATCAACGGTGCATCCATGTGACTGGACGCCCAGACTTGTGATCCAGCGAGTAGTAATGTTCCAAGGGCACCTATCGCCCACGGTTTCTTTCGGGGTTGCATAGTTTTCTCCTATTCTTAGGTTGTGATTAGTCCAACGATGTTGGAATTAAGAAGTGGTCTGAGTTCGGGCAGTGTCTAGTAACTTTCTCTCGGACGGCATCAACACATGACGCTGGGCATGAGCCCGGAGAAGGTATTCTTCCGCCACATCGTGATTCCCAAGCCGGTCTTGGATAAGGGCGGCGTGTAGATAGATACGTCCGTGCTGTAGACCATGATTGACAGCCCTGTTGCTCAGCCGAGCAGCGTCGGCCATGTTGCCGTTTGAATAGTAGGCCCAAGCTAAAGCGTCTAAGGTCAACGCATCTTGTCTGTTGTCTAGCTCGGCTTGGGCGAGGACCAAGGCTTTATTCAAGTCTATTTTTCGCGTGGCTAGAAAAGTCGCGATGGTTCGCGGGTCTTCATGGTTGTTGATCAAAGCGGACCGAAGACCCTGGGTGGTTCGCAGATCTCCTGCATCCGAAATAGCTTCCAACAAAAGCCATTGGGTTTCAGGCAAGGGGGAGCGAGAAAGGGCTTGTTCCAAGACAGGTATCGCAAGATTCGGCTGTTGTTGCGCCATAAAAACTCGCCCACGCAGCACCAAAGCCGGCGCGTAGTCGGGTATTGTTTTGGCTGCGTGCTCACCCAATTGCATGGCGGCCGCCAAATCACCAGAAAAAAACAACAACTCCCCTAGCTTTGTCTGTATCCAAGCTGAGTGCTCTTTAGATCCCGACGCAGCACCCACAGCCAAACGAGCCGCTGAAATCGCACCGTGCACATCGCCGGTTAACCAACGCAGATGCGCGATACGGGCAAAACTTTGAGCTCCCGGTCTCTGAGACACCATGGCCTCATACGCGGTGACCGCAGTGTGTAAGTCACCTTGCTCGGCAACAACATCACCCAACAGAGCATGATCAAACCAGTAACCTCTTGCAGCAACCAACTCGCGAGCCAGCGCTCTTGCTTCAGAAAAACGATGTTGTTGGTGACGAACATAACCTAACAGCAGCTTCCCCGAGAGACTCGACGGATCCTTTTCCAACATGCACAACGCGGCGTCACCAGCGTAGTCAATGAGTCTCTCATCACTTTGTGTTCTCGCAATATCTACGTAAATCCAACCCAACGCTTCCAAGTATTCCGGTTTGTTTTCGTTGGACTCGTAGCGCGCAAATTTCGCGGCAACTTGATCATTCTTTTGTGTGGCTTTTTTCGCCGTGCTAACAACCGATTGACAGGCCGTTGTTTGCACTTCGTCGTGCTGATGGTGCCCACGTGTATGTGCAAACGCAGCGACAACATAAAACACGGAGAAATAGATAATCCCAATTACACAAGCAATTATGCGTCCTTTGGTAAACATGATCGTTCCTAAGTTCTGTTTTATTGATCGTTGTTGAACTTAGTTACGCGGCTTCCTTCAGTTTGGATGCAAATTTTTTCTTTGAATCTTTTTTGTACTCGAAATACGTAGAATAAAGATGA
>JBCCFQ010000264.1:0-5665 GCA_039029655.1 Pseudomonadota bacterium
CCCTTGGCCGAGAAAAAACTAGCACAAGCCCTAGCGGCGGTTGGTCGACACAAAGACGCCAGTGTCGCATTTGGAGAGTATGTCGAGAAAGATCCATCCCGCGAGGCGATAGTTAGAGGAATGGAGCTAAGGAGGGCAGGTGATGTCCAAGGTGCGGCTAAGATTTTTAGCGATGTCTTAAGAAAAGAGCCAAGCAACGTCAATGCTATGCGCCAGTTGGCGATTAGCTATTGGCAAGACGAAAAGAACAATGAGGATGCTGAAGCCTTACTTCGGCAGGCGACACGTCAAGCTGATGACTTTTTTGGTGGTTGGTTGACGTTGGGTGCCTTGCTCATGGAAATGGACAAATACAGGGATGCTATCGATGCCTACGAGAAAGCGTCAATCATTACCCCCGAGAGCGCTGAAGCTTGGTCCGGGTTGGGAAGCGCTTATGGTCGCGCCATGTATCCCGAGAAGGCATTGTCGGCTTTTGAAAAGTCGCTTGAAATCGATGAACACCAACCAGAGGTGTTGTCGTCTTACGCCTGGGAGCTAAAGACAGTCGGAGATCAACAGTCTGCCTTAGCCGCCTATAGGCGGGCCGTGGCGGCGCGCCCAAGTTTTGGGCCAGCGTACTGGAGTATTGCGAACCTAAAGATCTTTAAGTTCAAAGATGCCGAGATCAAAGACATGCTTTATCAATTAAACGCTGGCGAACTGACGGACGTTGAAGATATCCATATTCGATTTGCTCTTGGCAAGGCCATGGAAGACAAGGGCGACTTTGACCAGGCTTGGCACTACTACGACAGTGGGAATCAGGGTCAGCGCCATACGGTCGAGTATGATCCTATAGAGCTCGAAGGTCGCCAGAGCAGTATTCGCAGGGTTTTCTCCAAGCGACTCTTACATGAGCGGGCTGGGGAAGGTGACCTGTCCGGCACACCGATTTTTATTGTTGGGTTACCCAGGTCAGGTTCTACCCTGGTTGAACAAATTCTAGCGAGTCACAGTCAGGTCGAGGGCACCGCTGAGCTTCCAATCATCGGCCGGATAGTGGAGTCTATCGGGCGCTATCGAAACGATGGGCGTAAATTTCCAGAGGCGGTGCCAGAACTCAGAGGCAAAGATTTAGCGGCGTATGGCAAGCAGTATTTGGCTGAAGCGCAACAGTATCGAACAGAAGAAACGCCGTTCTTTACTGATAAATTGCCCAACAATTTCCCGATGCTGGGTTTTATTCGGCTGATCTTGCCGAATGCCATTTTCATAAACACCAGAAGACACCCTTACGATAGCTGTCTCGGTGCCTACAAACAGCTGTTCGGTCGCGGACAAAACTTCACCTATGATCAGCTAGATCTTGCCCACTACTACCAGCAGTACCACAAGACGATGACTCATTGGCATTCAGTGATGCCAGGGCAGGTGTTGGACGGTCATTATGAAGAGACGGTGAATGACCTAGACTCTCAGGTTGGAAGAATTTTGGACCACTGTGGTTTATCTTTCGAGGAAAGTTGCCTGCGCTATTATGAAACGGCGAGGTCGGTAAAAACGGCGAGCTCGGAGCAGGTCCGTCAGCCTATCTACAAGAGTGCCTTGGGAAAGTGGCGGAAATACGATCAACACCTTACGCTTTGGAAGGATCAGCTAGGGTACATCGTGGATGAGTTACCAAAAGTCTCGAGAGATGCTGGGTTGTAGTGGTATTCAGAGAACCGGCGTTATGCTGTGTATGACTTCGGACGCGTTCTGACTCAAGGTAACCGAACCAATTGTCTCATTGCTTTGTAGCTCGTGGACCAGTAGCGTAGCCGGCGATACACCGGATACAACAATGCTGTCGGATAGTGCGGCCAATCCTCGAGCAAAGCCTGGGAAAGGCGTCAGCTCTCTTGACAGGCCCTCCTGCACGCACGTCTTACGTTCAAATCCTGGGACTGGGCGAGCCCGATCTTCTGTTTCGATTCGGCTGCTATATCGCAACGCGCCGGCCAGTGAGTCGTTGAATAAGACACCATTGCGAAAAGCCTTGGCATTATATGAACCGAAGGGCAGTTCAACGGACATCCGAATCTTCTCGCCATTGTAGTGTAGCAACCCTTGAGTATGTTCGCCGGATATGTGCATTCCGCCGGTGAAGCACGACACATTATTGATCCCGAGTTTGTTAATACCTAGCGGACCTTCGTCTTTGCAGGGGTTAAACAACATCGCTTTGTATTTGAAATTTTTGCGTTGCACTTGCATCGCCCAGTTGAATCGATTGTCTTGTAAGTCAAACCCCAAAACGCAGTCGTTGGACGCTGAGGTGACGTACAGTGTCCTGTGCCAGACCGCGAGTGCACCACAGTCGGCGAGATAGGGGTTTTCGTGTTTCTCGAGGGTCTCTAAGTTGCTGTTCAACCGAAGCAGATCCCGACCGGAGGACACAAAGATGTCGGTGTCGCTGATAGCGATGCCGCGGAGCCCGTGTTGCCAAGGCGACCGCCAATCGTGTTTTTGAAGAGTTAGACTTAGGACTCTATCTGATGTTTGTTTTTCTAGATCGACAGAGTACAGGGACCCATGCCGCTCACCGGGCTTGGCGTCGTGGATGGTCGAAGTGACGAGAAGACTGGTTATGTTCCGCCAAATCCTTTTCTAAGAGTCAGCCACACTGTGCGTGGGCGAAACTGAGCCCGTTGCTGTCGGTAACGCGGGTCGCCGAAGGTTGCAGCATTCCCGCTCTCACCCGTGAAGGTAAAGTTGAAACCGTTTTCGTTGGTGACGTTGTTGATATTGAGTTCAATATCAAGACTGTTTTCCAACGAGAGTCCGACGCTGAAGTTGCTGAATCTTGTGGCCGGCGACCTTGCACTAACATCATTATCGCGAATTTCGGTAGTGCCGGCCCAGGTCGCGCCTTGGTAACTAATGTCGTAGTAGAACCACAAGGAGCCACCAAGAACATCGGGTACTTCGTAATAGACGTTTGCCCATGCTGTCTTATCGGGAGAATTAGGTAGGCGCATTCCGGACAGAATTTGAATGTTATCCGGATCGATGCTGCCGTCGGGCAACAAATTACAGGGTTGTAAAACGCCATTCTCAAAGTTGTTACAAAAAGTATCTTTGAATTCGGCATCGGCGAAAAACAGGTTTGCACCAAACGACAGGCGATCCGTTGTCTGCCAACGGATCTGAGTCTCGATTCCCGTGGTCTCGGCTCGTCCCGCATTGATGGTTCCGCGAAGCCACCATTCGCCGTCAGGGAAAGACGCGCCTTGTAGGTAATCCGTCCACTCCATGCGAAACAAACTTGAGTTTATGGTCAGTCTCTTGTCTAACCACTGACTCTTAATACCCACCTCATAGTTGTCGAGGAAGTCTCCGCGGTAGGTTGCCGGAAGCCGACCTGTTGCAACAGCCCGGGGGCTATTGGAGCCACCCACGCGAAATCCCTGGCTGAATAGCGCATACACCATGCGGTCATCGTCGAGATCGTATTGCACGCCCAGCTTGTAAATGGAATCGCTTTGGGTATCGATGTCTCTGAAAGAGCCATCTCCCGTCAGTCGATCGCCGATTGGGATTAAGCCGCCAGGGAAATCAAATCTCTCGAACTTATTGCGATCAAATTCGGCCCACCGAAATCCGCCAAACACCCGCAGTTCGTCCGTGATGTCGTAACTCAGTTCACCAAATATTGCGGTCTGTTTGACTCTATTCTCAAACGTGTTTGAGTAGCTGATGTCCGTCGGTGGCAGCGGGTACTGTTGATTGGAGTTGGCGTAGTAACTGTTGTAAAGATAGGCATAGGCCTGCGCAGTCGCCCACATGGTGGTGTTTTCAAGCCCGGGTATGCGCGCGCCGTAAAACCACTCGTTCAGAAAGTCTTCGTAATAGGCGCCGGCCATCCATTGAAACTTGCTGTCACCCTTGGACACCAATCTGAGCTCAAATGCCTGTCGATCCTGCTCCTGATCGTTAAAGATAAAGCTCTCGTAAAAGTTGCTGTAATACAGGCATGAGGCGTAATAATTGTTGCACGAATTGCCATAGTAGTAGTCACGAGATTGGGTGTACGTCATGTTGTCGTACTCGTACACGATATCCCTTTCGAAGTTGGTCACCGTAAAAGAGAGATCGGCAAAACCCAGATCGCCACTCAGGGTCATTGAAGCGGAGTACCAGTCGTCGTCTCGAAACTCATCTTGAAAGCGGGTGACTTGATAGTCGTCCAGTCCGGCGTCCGAATCCCAGACACCCACGGCGGCTGTGTTTTCTGCGACGATGCTGGCTAATAACGACCACTTTTCTGAGATATTCCACGCTAGGTGAAGTCGTCCGCCTTCTACATCGTACTCGTTAAAATCGTTTTCTACGCGGTCTGCATTGTTGTAGTTACCGGTGAAGCTTGTGCCGAAAACGTTGTCGACATAACCACCATCATGGGACGTGTAGGCCACCAAGCGTGCGGCCAGGCGATCATCAACCAGGGGCACATTTAATATGGCGTTAAAATCATAGCTGCCTTCACCGCCGTCGGTGGATCCAAAACTGCCTTCCACTTGGCCGGTGAAGCCGCCGAAGTCAGGCTTGTTGGTGATGTATCGAATAGTTCCAGTCTGTGAGCTGGCTCCAAAGAGCGTGCCTTGAGGGCCGGGTAAGTTCTCAACCCGCGCCACATCAATGCCACGGAATCCCACTTGCTGGGAGTTGGAAGACATGGGTTGTTCATCTAAATAGACGGCAACCTGCGCATCTGTTCGGTACTCGAAGGGCTCGGTGGTGATGCCGCGAATAACTAATGAGTTTTGTCCGGGTTGTAGCGCCACGATGCCAACACTGGGTAAGGCTCTGAGCGTGGATTCTAGATCTCGTGCACGCATCCTTTGGAGGTCGACGTTGGATAAAACGTCGATACTATGAGGAATCTCCTGTAGCACCACGGCGCGTTTCGTGGCGGTAACAATGATTTCTTCGAGGGCTTCCCCGGACTGGGCTAGCGCTGTGTGGCAGGGTGCGAGGGTGGTGATAATAGCAGCGGCAATTGGCGTCAAGGTAAAACCGGGTTCAGTAAATCGTTTGACTTTTGCTGCCATCAGTCGTCCCCTAATGATTTGCCCAAGATCATATTTAACCACAATGGAAACAACTTTTGGCGGGCATTTTGGAGCAGCTTTGTTTCATATTGTGGCGAAGCATTGCCCTATAGGCGAAGATTTGTCCCTGGACAACATTCCGCATACGGTATGATTTAAGCGTCTGTTGGGGGTCGAGAGATTGATTTCGAATTGTCGTAATTGGATCTTGTGGTTTTTGGCTGGGTGTCTAAGCGTTTCAGCGGGCGCTGATGAGTCTGCTAGGCCCCATTGGAACAATGTCAACGTATTTCGCGAAAACGTTGAGGAGCCCAGGGCCCATTTCATACCCTACCGAGAACGTGAACGGGCCTTGCAAGGTGCAGCTCCTGGTAACGCTTTTTTTCGCTCCCTAAACGGCAAGTGGAAATTCAGATATACGGACACGCCTCAGTTGCGTCCAACACAGTTTCACCAACCTGACCACGATGTGAGCGAGTGGGACGAAATTGATGTGCCGTCCAATTGGGAGCGCCACGGGTATGGTTACCCTATTTACGTCAACGTGCCTTACCCCTTCGAGATAGACGAGCCCCATGTTCCCGTCAAAG
>JBCCFQ010000265.1:0-5653 GCA_039029655.1 Pseudomonadota bacterium
ACAAAAAACAGCAAAACCACACTCAGACTGAATGTCTTCATGGTATCGCTCCTTTAAGGGAGTTAATAACGGGTAAGAATTGGGTTTCCCAAATGTCTTTGTTCATGGGCCCGATGAGTTTGTGTCGCACCACGCCGTTGGCATCCACTAGAAACGTTTCTGGAGCCCCATACACACCCCAATCGATGGCCACCCTGCCTTCAGCATCAAACGCGGTTTTTTCGTAGGGGTCACCCAAACGGTTTAACCATTTAATGGCTTGCCCACGATCGTCCTTCCAGTTAAGACCAATAATTGGCACCACATTGGATCGGGCAATGTCCACCAACATCTCGTGTTCTTGACGACAACCCACACACCAGGTGGCCCATACATTCACCAAGGACACACGACCTTTGAGCAAATCGTCAGAAACAACCTCATTGGGATTTCTCAAACCTGGTAGAGAAAACTCTGGCGCCTGTTTACCCAGAAATGGAGAATCCACCTTGGACGGGTCTTTGGTTAATCCAACCCCCAAAAATCCCACCAATACAAGGAAAACCACAATGGGTACGACAAGACGTGGATTCATGAGGCGCTGGCCACCGCTTCTTCACCACTTGCGGTGGGTTGTTTTGCCGTTGCCGACGCGACTCGATAGCGTTTGTCGGTGATTGCAATCATGCCACCCAAAAACATCAACAATGAACCCAACCACAACAAGAACACCAAGGGTTTAAATTGTAATCGCATACTCCATTTACCACCGCCCAAGGGATCACCCAAAGCCACATAAATGTCTCGCATAAAGGTGGAATCAATGGAGGATTCCGTCATGGGGCTTTGTTGTACCCGATAGGTGCGTTTTTGTGGGGTTAAGCGAGCCACAGGCTCAATCCCTTCGCTTATTAACAGTGTACCCTCAATGGCAGAATAGTTTGGCCCCTCCACGGGTTGCACACCTTGGAACATAAATGTGTGCCCCGCAAGATCAACAGTCTCACCCCGACCTAAGGCTAAGTCCTGATCCACGTCGTAGGCAGAAACGACTGTGGCACCCAACACAAAAACACCCACACCTAAGTGGGCAAGAATCATGCCCCAGTGTCCTCGCGTAATCCCTTTGAGATTACCGGAAACTAACCGCGTCACAGGATCAAGCAAGGCTGTTGCCATGACCCAAAATGCGGTGACCACACCCACAACACTGAGCACGCTGCCACCACCGTAGCCCACCAAAGACACCAACAAACCCAACACCAATGCAACAATCAGAGGAATACGAAGTCTGGGTAAAACTTTGGCGCCGTCGACGCGTTTCCAAGGAAGGTGTTGACCAACGCCCATTAACACAACAAGGGGTAAGGTACACAACAAGAAAGAGTACAAATAATACGGCTCGCCCACAGAAATGGACGGCAAATTAAAGGCATCCAAGAACAAGGGGTACAGGGTGCCTATCAGAATTAAGATCGCGGCAATGACCAACAAGATGTTGTTCACCAACAAGGCCGTCTCGCGACTCACCAATTTGAAACCAGCACTTGATTCCAAACTTCCCGCTCGCATGGCATAAAGAACTAAGGAACTGCCGACCACCACCACGAGAAATGCCAGGATAAACGCGCCTCGGGCAGGATCCGATGCAAAGGAGTGAACTGAAACCAAAACACCGGAGCGTACGAGGAAAGTACCCAAGAGGCTTAAGGAAAAAGCACAAATGGCCAATAACAAGGTCCAGCTTTTGAAGGTACCGCGTTTTTCAGTGACCGCTAGGGAGTGAATCAATGCCGTCCCCACTAACCAGGGCATGAAAGACGCGTTTTCCACAGGATCCCACATCCACCAACCACCCCAGCCCAGTTCGTAGTAAGCCCACCAGCTACCCAACGCAATACCGATGGTCAAAAACATCCACGCTGCGGTGGTCCAAGGTCGAGTCCATCTCGCCCAACGTTGGTCCAACTTACCTTGCAATAAGGCCGCGATGGCAAACGCAAAAGCCACGGAAAAACCCACGTAACCGGTATACAAAAGTGGTGGGTGTATAGCCAAGGCTGGATCTTGCAACAGGGGATTGAGATCTCTCCCATCCATGGCCGGTGGAAACAAACGATCGAAAGGATTGGAGGTGAGCAAGATAAAAAGCAAAAAACCAATGCTTAACAAACCCAACACACCTAGCACCCGAGACGAAAAACCCGGTGGTAGGTTACGACTACGAATAGCAACGGCCGCCATCCATAAGGATTGGATTAGCATCCACAACACCAAAGAGCCTTCGTGGGCACCCCACACGGCGGCTACTCGATACATGGTGGGTAACTCAGAGTTGGAGTTGGAAGCCACATACAGCACTGAGAAGTCGTTTTGTAAAAACAAATTCACCAACAACAAAAAGGCCATGGTCACCAACACCAGCTGCGCCATGACCATGGGTCGACTCACACTCATAAACGCCGCGTCTTGGCGGTGAGCCCCTAATAAAGAAAAGTAAGACTGGGCACCGGCCACGGCCAAAGCCAGTATCAGACAATAGTTACCGAGCTCGGCAATCATTTAATACTCCTTACCACCTTTGGCTTTGTCCAAAGCTTCGGTAACTTCAGGCGGCATATACGACTCATCGTGTTTGGCCAGAATCTTGTCGGCGGTGAAGGTTTCACCGTTCATCTTGCCAATGGCCACAACACCTTGGCCATCGGTGAACAGATCAGGCAAAACACCTTCGTATTCCACGGCAATACGCTTGGCGAAGTCCGTAACAACAAAGTTCACTTTCAGACTACCGGTGGCTCGGTCGATACTGCCCTCTTCCACCATGCCACCCAAACGAATGGTGCGGTCTTCGGGGAGTTCCTGAGCAAGGATGTCGGAAGGACTGTAGAAGTACTCCAGGTTCTCCTGAAATGCTTTGATACCAAAGGCGGTGGCGGTGCCCACCCCCATCACTATCAAAGCCACAAATAACATACGTTGTCGTCGGGGTGTCATGATTCCACCTCCTGTGAGAGCCGGCGGGTTAATCGTACACGGGTCTTCACCAGGGTTCGACGGGCTTCTAACCACAGTGCCAGCATCACAACAAAGGAAATACCAAAGCAGCTCCAGACATATCCGGCATAACCGCTCATAGAGAAAAATTCATTCATATCATTAATTTACCAAGTATTGCTTAATCCATTTCGAGTTTCTTTCTCGCATCAAAACCTCACTTTGTACCCGCCACATCATGAGCGCGCCCCAAAACAAGGTGTACCCCAATATCATCACCAGCAATGGCCACAGCATTTCCCAAACCATGGAGGGTTTATCCAGCTTTCCAATGGTGGCAGGCTGATGCAGGGTATTCCACCACACCACAGAGTACTTAATGATGGGCAAATTGATCACCCCGACAATGGCCAAAATGGCGCTGGCGCGATCGGCTCGTTGGGTGTCCTGATAGGCATTGCGTAAAGCCATGTAACCCAAGAACAAAAACAGCAGCACCAGCTGGGAAGTCATGCGACCGTCCCACTCCCACCAGGTACCCCACATGGGTCGTCCCCAAATGGACCCGGTGACCAGAGAAAGAAAAGTAAACGCCGCCCCAGGCAAGGCACAAGCAGCGGCCACGGCATAAGCCAACTTCATACGCCAAATCAGCCCAATGGCAGAGGCGACAGCCATGGTGGCATACACCATCATGGACATATAGGCAGAAGGCACGTGGACGTAAATGATGCGAAAACCATCCCGCATTTCATCGTCTTCTGGGGCAAGAACCAATCCTCCGTACAACCCGGCGATCAAACAAAAGGCCGCACTCCAAGCAAACCAAGGTGCTAACGTTTCTGCCCATCGAATAAAATGTGGGGGGGACGCCATTTGGTGATAAAACCGAACCACCGCTCGCCACATTCTGCTGAATAATGAGGGATTATCTGTCATACAGGTCAGTCCACACTGATTCTTACCGCCGCCGACATGGCCACAGGCACCAAGGCCAGACTCATAAAGAGTCCAGCGGCCAACAAGTAAATAGGTCCACGGGTAATTTCACCTTGAGCGGCCAAATCCGTGACACGAGCACCAAATATTAAGACGGGTATCATGAGCGGCAACACCAACAGAGACAATAATACACCACCTCGGTGCAGACCGACGGTTAATGCAGCACCAACCCCTCCCAGCAAACTCAAAGTCGGTGTTCCCAGCGCAAGTGCCAGCAACAAAGTGCCCACCGCCTCATCAGGCAGGTACAGGACATGGGCCGCCACCGGAGCAAACAAGATCAAAGGCAAACCCGTCACCAACCAATGGGCTACCACCTTAGCCAACACAATCATGGACAAAGACTGCGGGGCTAAACAGAGTTGCTCCAGGACACCGTCTTGGAAGTCATCTTTGAATAAGGACTCTAACGCCAACAACGTGGCCAGCAATGCGGCGACCCACAACACGCCCGGTGCTACCGTGGCCAAGGTTTCAGGCTCCGGACTGGTGGCCAAGGGAAACAACGTCACTAGAATGGCAAAAAAGATCAGCGGATTGATCATCTCGCCCAGACGACGAAACGAAAGTTTGATGTCTCGTTTCAGTAAGACCCAAAATGCCGTAAACGGACTGTTCACGACGCCATCTCCAAACGACGTACCTGAACTCCTTCGAGTTCCAACGCGTTATGGGACGTTATCAGCACCAAACCGCCTTGGTTTACGTGTTGAATCAAACTGTTTTTTAACAACACCACACCATCTGTATCTAAGTTGCTAAAGGGCTCATCCAATAACCAAAGTTTGGCACCGGACGCCATGACTCTAGCCATAACCACCCGCCGCCGTTGTCCCGCCGACATACGCCCCACGGGAATGTCTTTTGCTGTTCGCAAACCGACCTGATCCAGCATGTCAGGGGCATATTTAATGCCCCTCAACGCCAACCAAAAGTCCAAGTTCTCCGGCGCCGTCAATTCGTCCTTAAGCCCCTCACGATGCCCGGCAAAAATCATATCCGGGGCGAACACTTCTCTAGACCGCCGGGTGTCTTTACCGTTCCAAAACACCTGACCGTCTTCCGCCAAAGTGAGTCCCGCGACAACCCGCATTAAGCTGGTTTTACCCACACCGTTAGGGCCGACCAAATGCAGAATCTCGCCAGGGGCCAGTTCAAAATCTAGATTCTGAAACAAGCACCTCTCACCTCGCCATAGGGATAAACCACGACTTACCAAGCCGGTTTTTGGCACAGCCTCAGAGTCTTGACCCATGGGGACCTAGGTTCAAACACACACGCCGAGATTGAACGCTAAAAACTCAAGAAAATCCAATGCATAGGTAACAAATCGAGCAAACACTCCAGACACAAAAAACCAGCGAGCCAGATCACTGGGACCTGGGGTTCGCTGGCATGTGAGATTTTACCTAAAAAACTGTTCTTATACTAATGATTTTAATAGTATTTCTATCAACAAGTTACGAACTGACCCAGTAGCGTGTTGATAAAATCACCACAAAACCGTTTACCTTCAAAGAGCTAAATCGTGTCACCCGCGGCAGCCCACCTCAACAGCCGTAGTGGGCCCAACTCGCCTGTACGACGTCCTGATTTCATCAACATGGTGATGGGTCAGTTTGCTTAGCGCTTAGTGCCCTTTCCTCCCCTAAGCTCTATGAGCCCCCGCCATTGG
>JBCCFQ010000266.1:0-5617 GCA_039029655.1 Pseudomonadota bacterium
AGACTGGCGGATGGATTGGACAACTGCCCAGCGGATCGCAATCCCTCACAATCCGACGAAGACAACGATGCTATTGGTGATGCCTGTGATCAGGACTTTTATAAGAACTTCGCGCTTTTGGCCGACAGCAATGGCAACAACGCCCCTGAGGTAGCTGGATTGCAAATTGATGCGGACCTGAATATCCAAGTTCAAATCAACGATGCAAATACCGGCAGTTTCCTTCGGAACCTAGCGTTCTTAAACCAGGACTGGAACGCGAAAGAAGTGCTATCCATCAATGAAGGGTTGGCTAGCCCATCAGTAGCGGTGCGAGCAGAACGTATTGACGATGGTACACCCATCATTCAAATCAAAAACTCAGCAACGGGTAACCTGATAAAGAACGTCTTTCCATGGAGCAGCAATTGGAAACTGGTTGATACGGCCTTGGTACCCGACCTCGCCATTGGTGGCCCTGCCATCGCAACTTTGGCCCGACGACGAGTTGATGGCGTCATGGGTGTGGAGCTGAGAGATCCCATGGATGGATCCAGAATCAACATCATCTATCCCTTGGGAGCAACCTGGACACCTCACCAATTGGACGTGGTACCCGATATCAATGGTGACCCCGCCATCGCTGTTTTAGCAACTCGAAATAGCGACGGTTTAACCATTGTGCAAGTACGAAACGCCGTCACCGGAGACTTGATCCGAAATGTGTATCCATTGGGGCTAAACTTCACACCCCATGAAATGCGGATCATTCCTGATGTTGACGGCGACGGTGTTTGGGATACGGCGGTTCGCATGACTCGAGACAGCGATGGCTTGGAGTTGATACAAGTTCGAAACACCGTAACCCAGGACTTAATTAAGAACACCTATCCCATCGGAGCTGGTGGTCGAGGCTGGAGTACTCAACGATTTCAGGCGCTTCATCAAAATGGCCAGGATCGCATTGCCATTCTCTCCACACGAGACAGTGATGACGCCATGTTGGTGCAAATCAAGGATCCAGCCACCGGTAACCTAATTAAGAATAATTGGCTTATCGGCAGTCCCTGGGCCCTACAACAAGGCTATCAAGTGGTTAGTGATTTCACTGGAAACAACACCGATGAATTGGCGGTCCTCACTAACAACAAGAACAACGGCAGTCGTATCATCCAAATTAGGGAGGGCGAAACAAACGCGGTTATTCGCAACGTTTTCCAACCCAACTAAACCGCTCAACGGGTATACCAAGGGGCTCACGGAAGAGCCCCTTGGTTTTGTTTAAAAAGCGTAAGAAAAAGCTTAGTATTCTGCTGACCCACAGCAGGTGACTATGCCATGGACAAATCACTGTATCTTTTCATCGCTTGGACATTGCTTATTCCCGTCTCCCACTCCCAAGACCCAGCGTCTTGGGACAAACCTCGTCACAACGACTTAGGCTGGAATACCAGGTTGTTGTCCAAAATGGATGCTGACATCAAGGAAGAAGAATTTCGCCAGATGACCAGTGTTCTGATTCTTCAAGATGGGGAACTGGTGTGGGAAAAGTACTATAACGAGGGTTCCCAAGACCTCTTAAACGATACCCGATCTGCCACCAAGACCATCACCTCATTACTAGTGGGAGCAGCCATAGACGCTGGCTACTTGTCTGGCGTTGATCAAAAAGCATTTAGCTTTTTTGAAAACAGGCCCCCACCAAAAAACCCGGACAAACGGAAGCGCGAAATTACGCTGCAAGACTTGCTAACCATGAGTTCGATCCTCGAGTGCAACGACAACAACAGCTTTTCCCGGGGCAATGAAGAGCGTATGTACATTATCGAAGACTGGGTGGGGTTTGTATTGGATCTGCCCGTCAAAGGCTACGCGCCTTGGGAAACCAAGCCTTGGGAGAGTGAGTATGGGCGTAGCTTTTCCTACTGTACTGCCGGCACGTTTTTGCTAGGTGCAATTGTTGAGCAAGCCACCAATCGCACCCTGGCAGAATTTGCCGATGAAGTCTTGCACGAGCCACTAGGGATTACCGCACCTGAATGGCCGGTGTCACCATTGGGAGTGCATCAAGGTGGTGGCGGAACTCGTTACCGCACAAGAGATTTGGCTAAGATCGGAGAGATGGTACGTAACTCTGGTCGTTGGCAAGGACGAAGAATCCTACCCAAAGACTGGATCGAAGAGTCCACCAAAGCCCACGTGCAAGCCAGGGATGGTGTCGATTATGGGTACCAGTGGTGGCGGTTTTCATTTGCAGAGTCTGGAGATGACGTTTGGCATTGGGCGATGTCAGGAAACGGCGGTAACTACGTACTTGTTTATCCTCAGGCCAAGCTGGTGACGGTGATAACATCTCGGGCCTTTGGAAGGCCTTACATGCACAGTCAATCTCAACGACTCTACAACGACTACATTTTAAAGGCCTTACCAAAACCCTAAAACTCCTATGACAGTTACCTTTGACGGCGCACCAAAAGCAGACCATATCAATTTCGGTGTTGGGCAACCGTCTATGGACTTATTGCCAGTTGAGCTCATAAAAAAGGCAAGCGATGGTTTTTTGGCCCAGGCGCAAAGCGCAGAAATCAACTACGGTCCCCTCAAGGGAGACGCTAGAACATTAGAAGCCCTGGCGAATTTCTTGAGCAGCCACTATGAAACCAGCGTGCATCAAGACAATCTCATGCTAACGGGGGGTAACTCTCAGGCACTAGACTTTTTGTCCAGTCAATTGATTACCACCGGCGACGTTGTTTTTGTAGAGGAGCCAAGTTACTTTTTAGCGTTTCAAATTTTTAAAGACCATGGCGCCAAGCTCGTCGGTATCCCAGTCGATGACGAAGGCATCAACATCGAGTTCTTGGAATCGGCTTTGGCCTATCAAAAGCCAAAACTGCTTTACACCATTCCGTGCTTTCACAATCCCTGTGGCCATACACTCACTGTAAAGAGACGAGAGCGCCTGGTTGAGTTGGCCAAACGCCATGATTTCATCGTCGTCGCCGACGAGCCCTACCATCTGTTGAGATACCAAGAAAATAGTCCACCACCCATGGGCGATTTTTGGCAGGATGACGTGGTCATCTCCATGGGCTCGTTTTCAAAAATATTGGCCCCGGGTATGCGTCTTGGATGGCTACAAACCTCGCCAAACATTCTCAAGCAGCTACTGTCGTCCGGTGTACTGAATAGCGGCGGTAGCTTTAATCACTTCGGCGGCCATATCATCCGACACGCAATGTCCGGCGAATTGCTAGAACAACATCTACGACACACAAAAGCCGCACTTGCGGAACGGGTGGATGCCATGGATGAAGCACTCCATCAGCACATGAGTGACTTATGTAGCTGGAGAAAACCCAAAGGCGGTTATTTCTTTTGGCTACAACTGGCAGCCGGCATAGACACCCGAGACTTAAGGAAAGTCGCTATTGAGCACAAAACCGGCTTTCAACCCGGTCCGGTCTTTTCCAGCAACCAAGGTCTGGAGAACTTTCTTAGGCTTAGTTTTGCGCACTATGGGTGTGATGAGATTGAAACGGGCGTCCAGCGTTTGGCGACAGCGCTTAGAAAACACGTCGCGGGTTCCTGAACCCACGCTTCAGATTTTAGGCCTCGAAAACAACAAGCTGCTCCCCTAGAGCCTAGAACCCGAGTGGCTTTGGTTTGTCGGTTTGGTCTTGTTGGTGCCGCTTCGCGGCAAAGTACCACTGGATCCACCCCTTCGGAGTGCGGGAACACTTCGAACAATTAGGGTTCGGGTTCCACCAGCAAATACGCGTTGCGATGACAATTCTCAGATTTGTGGCCCGGCCTGCGCCGGGATGACGATGTTGTCGAAGCCCTGAAACCTGAAGCCTGAAGCCCGAAGTCCGAAGCCCGAAGTCTGAAGCCTGAAGCCTGAAGCCAAAAACCTACACCCAGCTAACCACACCCGAACCACCTGTAGCTTAGCTCACCCCCCAAACCCCAAATAATACGGCAACGAGTGCGTTGTAATCTTCAGCACCACAGTATTAATAAACACGATCAACAATATGACCGGTATGAACGTTCCGACGGAAAAATTCACATAGCGTTGTAAAAAAGAATCCTTGTAGGCAGGGTTGCCTGCTTCTAGCTCGGCATTAAAGTTGGCTTTCTTCCATCGATAAATCACAAAAATACAAATCAAAAATCCGTTTAGGGGCAAGATGGTGTCGTAAAAAATATCGTAAACTAAGGTGAATAGAGATTGTTTTGCACCACCGTAAGAGATGAATTCGGTAAGGAAACTGACCATCCCGAAGGAGAGCGCACACAAAATGGCAAACACCGCAACGCCAATGCCGATGATGGAGACCGCTTTGGGTCGAGAGTAACCTCGTTCTTCTTTTAGGCTGGAAGTGGGCACTTCTATGATCGAGACCAAGGATGTAATGGCCGCAAAAAATACCAGCAAGAAAAACACGCTAGCCACGACGCTAGCTCCGGTATAGCCGATCCCTCCTTCCAGGGCTAGGAAGATCTTTGGAAGAAATGTAAACACCAACGTGATGCTGGATGTGCTTAGTTCTTCGGGGTTAACGCCAGGATCAAACGAAAACACGGCCGGCAATATTAAGAGACCCGCAAAAAACGCCACACCGGTGTCTACTATGGCAACAGTTCTTGCGGAGCTGGGCAAATTAGTATCTTCATTCATATAGGATCCATAAGTAATGAGAATCCCCATACCCAAAGACAAAGAAAAGAAGGCCTGACCCAGAGCGCCACTTACGACGCTGCCATCAATTTTGGAAAAGTCTGGGATGACATAGTAACTCACGCCGGCAACAGCGTTATCCAGAGTAAGCACAAAGCCAACCAAGAGTAGTAACAACACGAATAAAGCGGGCATCATGATTTTTGCGCCTCGTTCGATACCCTCTTTCACGCCACTGGCCAAAATGGCGTAAACAACCACCGCGACGCCGATCAAATAGTAGAACAGCTCCTTGGATTGAATAAATGCGCTAAATGTAGCCGGATCCGCCAACTCATTCAGATTACCGGTCACCGCTTTGACTAAATACGCCAGTATCCAAATGGTAATAACAGCGTAGAACACACCGATAAAAAACGGCGTGATCACCGACAACCACCCGGCTGCCAGCCAGGGCGCCGAACCATTACTCATTTTGCGGTAGGCACCCAGGGGATCTTTGCTGGTGTAGCGACCAAAAGAAAGTTCGGCAATCATGACGGGCAAGCAAACCAGAATCACGAAAATGGCATATATGAATAAAAATGCGCCACCACCGTTTTTCGCCGCATTAACGGGAAATCCTACCAAGTTGCCAATCCCAACCGCGGATCCCGCTGTGGCAAGAATGAACCCAAGTCTCGAACCAAACTTCTCTCTTGCTGCCGACATGAACAGCCCCCTGTTATTATTGATCTGGTGGGGATTGTAACATCGACGGAATGGTGTTGGTTGGGGGGATGTTGGTGGTAAGTGTTTGTTTTTGTTAAGTGTCACCTGTAACTGTGTTGGCCTTGGGCTTCGGGCTTTAGGCTCTAGGCTTTAGGCTCTGGGCTCTGGGCTCTGGGCTCTGGGCTCTGGGCTCTGGGCTCTGGGCTCTGGGCTCTGGGCTCTGGGCTCTGGGCTCTGGGCTCT